>NZ_CAWPRX010000176.1:0-56447 GCF_963890365.1 Tychonema sp. LEGE 07196
TTGGCAACGGTTAGAAGAATTAGGGATAGTACCAGGAACCTCTTTATATGTTCAAGGAAAAAGAGTGAGAAAAAGTCGGCCTGCCACCGGATTTGAGCTTGCTTGTAAATGGAAAAGAAATTATGGGAAATATCAAGTTAAAGAAGCTTGGTTTATTCTCACGGATTTAGGTTCATTGCCAGCAGCAATCAATGCTTATAAGCAGCGGATGGGCATTGAAGAAATGTTTCGAGACTGTAAAAAAGGAGGCTACGATCTTGAAGGAACTAGCCTCGAAGGAAACAGACTTATTAATATGATTCTCCTGATGACGCTTGCCTACAGTTCGGCAATATTTCAAGGCACTGAATTGAGAAAAAAGCAGGTACAAAAATATGTATCTCGTCGCAAAGAACCCAAGAAAAAATATCGTAGACGGAGTACATTTGGTGTTGGCGTAGATGCTGAAAAGTGGGTTCATTATCTCGAACAATATTCTTTCGATGTGGAACAGTTAATGAAGTTAAGTCCTTCTAAACGCCGCTTTTATCAACAAGGTATGCGGGCTGCAACCCTTATACAGTCTATCTCGTAGACCTCTTTGTCACCCCCCCAGGTATAATTCAAATTCATTTGAGAGGATGATGTTCCGCGAGAATTTTCTCAACCCTCGCTTCATCAATTCTCGCAGTCAATCTTGTTGACTCGTTGTTATCGCGAATGGTTTTTGCTAAAGTAAAAGACGAGCCAACCGAAAAAGTTAAACCCATACCCATAAAAGCCTTTTGCCAAGGATCTACCTGTAAATAAATCACACCAACAGTAGTTGCAGAAATGGCAACAATAAAAGAAACCCAGCACTGAAGAATCCAAGCATTAGTATCTTTTTGACGTAGGATTTGTTGTGACATAATCTTTAAACCCCAAATAGATATTTTGGTTGATTAACTTATACAATAATGAGCGTGAATGAAGCGGTCAGGAGAACAAAGGACAGTTTCTAGAAGTGCACAGGGCGATCGGGCTTTTTACTAAAAGCTACAACGTTGTAGGTAGGTTTTCATACTCTTGGAGCCTGGAAAAAAGTAGACAGTTTATAAACTGGACTAATCGAGATTAACTTTGAGATGATTTACTCACTGGTTTTAGGGAGAATCCTCAAAAGTTCCTTTTGGTTTTTGCAGGGCTTTACCAAACCCGACTGGTACACCTTAGCAATAAAAGGTGCTTGATTCCCCCGAATAAATCGTTGCATATTTTCTAAGGCATTTACAAAAGCTTGTGCCACTACAACTCCAGAAACATCGCCACCCACAAATGCAAACAGCCGTACATTACCTTGAGCCACAGCCAATAACTCCAAAGGACGGCTAGCAATTTTCTTGTCCTTTGTAAGTACAACCCAATTGCTTTCTCCAACTATCCTCAGCCAATCCTCATCCTTGACATCTTGCTTAAAACGATCGTCATGAATTTCTACTGTCGCCCCCGCCTTTCGTAACGAATCTGCCAGTTTTGTTCCTAAACATCGATCGATGAAAAATATCTCATTCATGCTACTAGCGGAAGTTCGCAGCGAATACCTTCCTCTATTTGGAGCCGATCGCAATTATAGTCCTCAGCAAGTTCATCGATGGAATCACCCGCTTTGTAACGTTCTGCCAGCATAGCTGTGGGAATGCCAGTTCCAGCCAAAACTGGGCGACCAAAGGAGATTGTGGGGTCAATCATCACTGTTTTAGGTTCGTCGGAACCTGGTAGCTTCGTGAAAGGGAAGAGTTTGATAGGTAATCCAGCTTCATCTCGTACAATGCGATCGAAATAAATGTCTAGAATCTGCCTTGCTTCCTGTTCCCTGCCGGATGCTGCAAGCTTCTGTCCGCATCTCTCAAACAAAAGAGCAATTCCCTCGACTTGAAACTCAATTCGAGCGTATAAGTGAGGAGTAGAAAAATTACGGTTGACACATTTGAGAGTGGTGCTAAGTTGCTTGCGGGAGAAGCCTGTAGCCTTAACAATAGCCATCAAGACATGAGCCTCTACCAAATTTGTGAAAGAAAGTAGTGTAGTTTTGGACTGGGGCAGCAGTTCAAGATTATTGTGTTGAGGTAACTCAATCAACGGCTCAAAGAAGTGCTTGTCCGTTTTTGTTTGCGAGTACCAGCCAACAACCCAATGTCGCAACATATCTCTCCGCAGCCTGAGATATTGTGCTGCTTGAGGGATAGAATATATCGGAATATCCCGCAGTTCCAAGTTGTTACTATCAGCCATAGCACTTACCTCCAGCCTAAATACTTATATTTTTGCACAGTTCGCGGGCGATCGCAAAAATCTCTCCCGACCATACCCAGATACCCGACTTCTTCAAGAAATCGGGTATCTAAAGCAACCTAATTAGCTCCTAAAAGCGCTGTATCTACTTATTTTTCTGCTGAGTCTTAGCTTGTTCGATCGCAATTTCCCTCACAGCTTGGAAAGAACTCAAATTCGACGAACCCTCAATCGCCTTCACCGCCAAATCTTGAACCTGTTTCAAAGCAGAATCAAGTTGCTGTGACAAACTAGCAAGCCGCGCATCTTGATTTTGAATAGTCTGCAACATCCCTTGAATTTGCAGCTCATAATTTTGCTTTTGTCCTTCAATATCTTTAGCCAACAAATCCGCCTTAACCTTAGCTTGATAATTGCCAATATTGCGACCAGTATCCTTCCCATTCTTGATATTAGCTTCCAATTCCTTCGGAAAAGCTTCCACCTTAGCCTTAACATCCGCAGACAAACTTTCCCGTTCCGAAATAGATTTTTCCCGTTCCGCCCACTGTTTCTCCTGTTCCTGGCGAAACTCTTCAATTTCTTGATAAAGCCTTTGCTGGCGCTGTTCGTATTCTTCGATATCCAGATTTCGCTGAAGATTCAGATCGTAATCATACAACTCCTCATCCCGGCTGCGAGCTTTTTGCTGATTATCATTGCGTTCTTTCACTGCCAACTTTTGCAATTCCTGCTCTTTTTCCCAAGCCAGCCGCAGTTCCAACAACTCCTGTTCAACAGTTTCGCGCCGTTCGCTGAGTTCGTCAGTAAAAGTTTTCGCACTTTCTTCGTACTGCTGAATTAAATTATCCAGCGTATCTTCCGCAACATCTTCTAAACCGTGCAACTCTTGCAGTTGTTGAACTTCCTCCCCCACAACGCGCCGCAATTCTTCCAATTTAGTAGCTTCGGAAGTTAACTTTTCAGACAACTCGCTGACAGCGCCACCAAAGCCAAATTGCAGCAAAATCAAATTGTCGATTGTGGACTGCATTTTTTGTTGAGTTTGAGTTGAAACCATTGATTTTTGTGCCTCCACAATAAGTTTTTCAGGAACTGCTGCTTGCTTTGGGGAAGCATTTAGCTGTTTGATTTGCAATTCTAATGCAGCTTTTTCTTGCGCGGCTTCCTTGTACGCTTCTAAGATTTCAGCCTTGGTGCTTTTGTCGCTAACTTTTTTGTTCATGGCTTTTGATTTGTTAATAGTGGTGAATTAGGTTCGCAGTCAGGAATTAAGTCCTCACTGCGAACCGAGTTTTAAGCTTTGCTCGCAAAAGCTTTCATTGCCAAATCTTGCGCTTGCTTCATCGTAGCTTGCAGTTGCGCGGAAATCTCAGCAATTTGTTCAGTTTGCCGCGCAATAGTCTGCTGTAAAGATTGCACTTTCAACTCATATCCCTGCTTGCTTCCTTCCCATTCCTTGTCCGCTAAATCTGCCTTGACTTTAGCTTCGCGGGAAACTTCTTGAATAGCTTCTTCTTTGGCTTTCACATAAGCCTGTTTGAGTTCTTCTTCAAATCCAGCGGCTTTCCTTTGATTCTCTTCAAACTCCGCTTGATTGTCGCTGAGGGCTTTTTCTCTTTCCGCCCAGTTTTTGTCTTTTTCGCGGGTAGATTCTTCCAATTGCCGTTCTAGTTTGCGCTTCGTTTCTTCGTATTCGTCGGTTTCAATTTTGCGAGCGCGCTGCAATTCGTATTGATAATCGGCTGTTTCCTGCTGGCGCCCTTTTGTTGTGAGTGCAGTTTGTTCTTGAAATGCTGCATCAAATTCTTGCTGTTCTTTTTCCCAAATCTTGCGCTTTTGGGTTGTATCTTTTTCCAATACTTCGCGCTGGTTGGCGGCGTTTTGTTCGAGGAGCGTCAGTTTTTCCCGGTGTTCTTGAGTTAAAATGTGGAGAGCGTCTGCTACAACTCTAACTTGCTGCAACTCTTGCAATTGTTCGGCTTCAATTTCGATCGCCCGTTTTAATTCATCTAATTTCGCAGATTCCGCCTTCAGTTTTTCCGAAAGTCCGCTGGTGATGCTACCGAAATCTAATTGCAAGTCTGCCAAGCCTTTGACGATGCTATCAATTGTGTAGGTAGAAGCAACTTCTAGGAGTTGTTTGCTTTTGGCTTTTTCCGCTGACTGTTCCTTAGTTTCGACTTTCGATTCAATCTTTTTTTTGTCTGCTAAAATTTGGTGAAAACTTTGCAAAATCTTGGTTTTGCTATCTTTGGCTGTTGCTAGTGTCATAAGGTTTGTTGCTCCTGATTCAAACTTTTGCAGGGTTGGTTTGTGAGACGTTTTAAGTTATCCTAAGTTCCGCAGTTGGCTGAGAATAGATCGGTATTCTTTGGCTGCATTCGGTGGAAAGTCGGGATTATTGCTGTCTAGAGATTTGAGAATTTTTTGACAGCGATCGCACCGATTGCTTTGCCAGCATTCGCACTCCTCAACTATACTTAAAAGCGTGTTTTTTAGCAGTTGATTTTCCGAAAGCAAAGCTCGGTAATTCCGCCGGATAGATTCGGCAACTACAGTCATGTGCTGGAAGTCTTCGGTAAGACTTTCGATGTCGTTGACTGTATCATCCCGAATGCGATCGAGCATCTCGAAATTCTCTCTCAAACGGCTTTCTTGCAGGTTTGGTTGGGTTTTGATTTTAGTGACTTTTTTCATTTGGCTCTTCGCTGTCACAGTTACGGAAAAAGCGCGATTAAATCGCGCCTTTTCCACAAAATTAGAACAAGTCAGCAGTGGCTCTATCTTCCGCTGGCGGTAGCGACATACCGCCGTTAGAATTCAAAGCAATAGCATCGCTTTCACCGCTAGTGTGAGCGGCCATCAAGGACGCAACTTGTGCTGCTGGTAGGTTGTCTAAACAGATCATAGCCCTGGTTCCTTCTAAGTCAATCATCCGCGATTGATTGCTCGGATCGGACAAAACTGCTGCTGCTTGATCGATAACTGCCCAGTCTTTTCGCTCCATCCACGACCATTTTAAACTGTAGTAATTAATTGGTTTTACTACTCCGCTGTCGTCTGGTTTTTGACCGGAATGTTTGACGAATTCGGGAACAAATATTCCGGTTGCTGGCTCTACGCCGCGCGATTGAACTGATGCGACTAAACGGTTAAAATCGTTTAAACTGCGGTTTTTGATGTATGTCACCATGACAACTCCTTGGGGGAGTTCGCCTGTTTCTGCGACGAACCAAAGTTGACCCCAAAGTGTGTGGGAAGTTTGACCGAGGGAACCGAAAAATTTGGCAAATTTGAGGATGGTGATCGAACACTTGGAACCGTAATCGGTATCGCCGATCGCCCACTGGCCGCTTTGGCAGTTGTTGCGAACGGCGATCGGGATTTCTGGTACTAGCAAAGCATTGTTCGGTTTGGCACCAAATACTGAAAATGTAGGTCTTTCTTGTGTTTTAGTAGTCATTGTTGTTTTTCCTTAGTTCTTTATTGATTTACAGACAATTGGGAATTGGTAATTGGGAATTGGTAATTGGTAATTGGCTAATTCTCCCCATCTCCCCATCTCCCCATCTCCCCTTCCGATTACCGAATGAGATGTGTTGTAGCTTTTGGTTCGGGATATTTGTACTCAAGCATCGCCTCTTGTTGAGCTTGAATAATCCGCAGGGCGGTGAGCAAATGCTCTAAGGTTTCTAGGTGGGCTGGGGTGAAGTGGATGCTGAAGCCTTCGCCATCCCGCGCGTAGCCCGGACAAACCAGTGAGGCCGAACTTTGTTCTTCGTGGGTGGCGATGTATAGCCAGTCATCGTCTTCAAGCTTGTAATGCGTGTCTGTCCAGGTTCTCAGCATTTGCTATCTGTTCCTCCTTATTTGCTGCGTACAAGGGTTTAGATCCGGCTGGCGATCGCTCCTCTCAACTTAGCGGCGCTATATATAGCGTGTTTTTTTAGCTGATTTCCACTTTTAACCACAGCAGTGCGGTCACGACAGTTGACTAAAGGGTCAACTAAATTCATGGTAGCGCATGTTGATTTTCCCGTCAAGTATTTTGTTGAAGTTTTCATCAAAACAGGCTAGAATGCTTGTCAGGAGGCGAAAAACCGTGGAACAAACATTTGGAAGACTGATCCGTCAAGCTCGCAAGGATAAGGCTTACTCACAACGTGAGCTTGCTGCTATGCTAAGTGTGGATTTTACTTATTTGTCGAAGTTGGAGAACGATCGCGCCGATTACGCGCCAAAAGAGGAAGTAATTCGAGCATTGGCGCGGAATCTCGACATTAACGAAGAGGAATTGATTTTTTTGGCGGGGAGACTGCCTCAGCAGTACGAAGCGCTGCTGAAGCAGAATCCGAAGGAAATGCAGGCTCTTTTCCGCCGGATGCAAGA
Organism: Tychonema sp. LEGE 07196; assembly: GCF_963890365.1. Taxonomy (NCBI): domain Bacteria; kingdom Bacillati; phylum Cyanobacteriota; class Cyanophyceae; order Oscillatoriales; family Microcoleaceae; genus Tychonema; species Tychonema sp. LEGE 07196. The sequence continues at coordinate 6,646 of NZ_CAWPRX010000176.1, forward strand.
AAATCCAGATTGGCTCAAACAATCTTTTGAAGCGTAAGAGAGGCCCCTGATAGTGAGTATTTTTAAACCGTATTGCTTCTATCCCAAAGAATCGATCGAGCGTTTGGCAAATGACATTTTAATGCAGATGCAGAAAACGCAAAAGTTTGCTCCGAAATGGCCTTTTGAAGCGACGACGGTTGCTGATTTTCTGGATTTGGGCGTAGTTTGGGACTGCATTGAGCCGGATGAAGAAGGTGCGATCGCCGCCAGGATTTTACCCCAGCAGCGGTTAATCGAAATCAACGAATTGATTCTCGAAAAACCGCCGGGGTTCATCGAATCGACGATCGCCCACGAAATCGGCCACTGGGTGCTGCACGTCAATCAAGACGAAGCAGACGGTACTGTCGAACAGTTGGAACTCAATTTGGGCGATCGAGAAAAAACAGCGTCTGATGTCGAAGAACCGTTTGTTTGTCGGGGTGCGATCGCGAATACCAAAATTGCGTCGATCGAATGGCAAGCCCAATATTTTGCAAGCTGTTTGTTAATGCCCCGAGTTGTTTTGGAAGATAAAAGAAAGGGACGCGATTTAACAAAATGGTCGCATTTATACAAAATGAGAGATGAATTGGGAGTCAGCATTTCCAACTTGACAAACCGCCTGCAAGAGTTCGACTGGATTTACATTCCCAAGGGAACGCGCGAGATTTATGCCGGGAAAGATGCGGCAAACGGACAGCAGCGGTTGTTTGGATAAAATTTGATTCAATTTGAGGTTTGAGATTTGGAAGCGATTCTCTAATCTCAAATCTTTAAAATTACTTTCTAATTCAGTTACATTTTATGCTAACCAATATTGAAATCCTGCTGGCAGCTTGTGAGGAATTAAATATCCCTTGCGAAATCCTGCATCCTACCCAAAACTTGATTAGAATCAAACACGGCGGCGAAGAATATTATTTTGTCAATTACATGACGCCATTTAACAGCGCGTCAGCAGCAGAGATTTTTAAAGACAAAGAATATACCTATCAAATCTTAAAGGGCAAGATAAATACTCCCAAAACTCTCAGTTTTGTCTCGCCTCACTGCGAGGAGAAGTATAAAAAATATTTAACTTTCCCAGATATTGAATCAATTGTTTTAGAAGTAAACACAAATTTCGCTTTCCCGGTGATTCTCAAAAGAAATCGCGGTGCTGGTGGCAACAATGTTTTTTTGTGTAAAACTATAGAGCAAATTAAAGCAGCTCTAGAAATTATATTTAACGTCAACAGCAAAGATTATGACTATGTGGCGCTCGCTCAAGAATATATCGAAATTGTCCGCGAATATCGGGCTGTTTTCTGCAAAGAAAAGCTAGTTTTGCTGTACGAGAAAGACAAATCTCAGGCTGAATTTGCGGGGAATTTAAGCCCGCTGCACTGGGAAGGTGCAAAAGCCAAACATATAATTAATCCTGCTCTCATGTCAGAGATTGAAGATTTTGTTAAACCTGTTTTTGATGAAATGGCGATTAATTATGCGGGGCTTGACATTGCGCTAGATAACAATGGAAAATATTGGTTGATTGAAATTAACTCAAGTCCCAATTACGATATTTTTGTGAGAGATAACGATCGCCAAATTGTCGTAACAATGTTTAAAGGTCTTCTGGAGAGCTTAATTTTTAACAAAAAGCCGTAAATGCTCGATTTGAGGAATGCGCTACAATTTACTAAATTCTAATTTTAAAAAGAGTCAAAGCAATGACAGCACAATTGTTAGAATTTGAGGGAACTTGGGAAGAAGTTCTCGCGCATTCTTCAGAATTTTCGGGTCGCCGAGTTCGCATTACTGTTCTTGCTAACGAAGATGAAGAAGCACTTCCATCTCCAGAAGAGAGCTTTCGACAAGCATGGCTGGAAATCAAGACAGGAAAAACTAGACCTGTATCGGAACTGTGGGAAGGTATTGATGCAGAGTGAGTCTTTTTCAATTAAGGTGTACTTTGCCGATCGATTTAAGGGCAATTATCGTTTGCGGTTGGATCGGAGTGATTTAACCGCAGAGAGCGCAGAGGGCGCAGAGGAAGAGAAGAGAGATGAATAATTCGGATACAAATGGATTTGATATGACACTACAACTGTTAGAAGTAGAGGGAACTTGGGAAGAAGTTCTCGCGCATTCTTCAGAATTTTCGGGTCGCCGAGTCCGCGTTATTGTTCTTGCTGAGGAACCGCTGAAGTCAGCCGAAGATTGTTTTCGTCAAGGATGGAAGGAAGCAATGACTGGGGAGACTGTACCGCTTTCTGAACTGTGGCAAGGAATTGATGCAGAATAATCCTCTTTCATCAGCGTTGATCGGCGTTGATCGGCGGTTAAAATTATCTTATTTCCGGTTGCATCGCTATTGTTCAAGACTTTGGGCGGTGCGTGAGTGCAAACAGTTTCATCACCTAGATTCAAATATTTATTGCTCTCACGCACCCTACAGCTACAAACCTTAGATTATACCAATTTCAAAAAATAATGCAACAGTATTCTTGTCCCCCCCTTGCTAAGGGGGGGGCTAGGGGGGGTCGGAGAGTATTGCATGATTTTAGAGAAATGGTATTACATCCTCTCCAACACTTGAATCCCCAACAATCCTAACCCCAACTTCAAAGTCCTCGCCGTCAAATCGCACAACATTAGCCGCGAAGTCCGCAGCGGTTCCTCGGCTTTCAACACCGGACATTGCTCAAAAAATTGATTGAATTTTTGACTCAATTCAAACAAATACTGACAAATTCGATTCGGCAACAAATCGCCGCCCACAGAATTTATAACTTCATTGAACTGCAATAAATGCTTTGCCAAGACTAACTCGGCATCGGACTGCAAAATCACTTTTGCACCTGCATCTAAGTTGTCAAAATCAATCTCTCCTTTGCGGCGAATGCCCTGGACGCGCACGTAGGCATACAGCATATAAGGTGCGGTATTTCCTTGCAATGCAAGCATTTTGTCGTAGCTAAATACATAGTTACTAGCGCGATTTTGACTTAAATCGGCATACTTAACCGCACTTAAACCAACTGTGCGAGATACGTTAGCAATAAATTCCTCAGTTTCCTGTCTTTCCTCGGCTTTTAATCTGTCTTCTAAATCTTGGCGCGTGCGGACGATCGCCTCATCGAGCAAATCTTGCAATCGCACTGTATCCCCAGAACGAGTTTTTAACCTTTTTCCGTCTTCGCCCAATACCAAACCGAAGGGAACGTGGACAATTTCGACATCTTCAGGAATCCAACCGGCTTTTCTCGCAACTGCAAATACTTGGGCGAAATGGTTGGCTTGTCCCGAATCGGTGATGTAAATGATGCGCTTTGCACTGTCGTTTTGGATGCGGTAGCGGATGGCTGCTAAATCTGTTGTTGCATAGTTGTAGCCGCCGTCGGTTTTCTGGACAATTAGCGGCAGGGGTTCGCCTTCTTTGTTGGTGAAACCTTCTACAAAAACGCATTTCGCGCCGTCGCTTTCTACTAGCAAACCTAACTTGTTTAAATCTTCGACTACTGCGGGCAATAATGGATTGTAAAAGGATTCGCCTCGTTCGGTTAGTTTGATGTCTAGTAAGTCGTAGATTACTTGGAATTCGCGGCGGGATTGATCGCACAGCAGTTTCCAGGCGCGGCGGGTGTCTTCCGCCCCGGCTTGGAGTTTTACTACTTCTTGGCGGGCGGTTTCTTTGAAGGTTTCGTCTGTGTCGAAGCGCTGTTTTGCTTGGCGGTAAAATGCGACTAAATCGCCTAAATCTAGAGCGTCAGCGGTTGTTAATGCTTCGGGGTGAACTTCGCGCAAGTATGCGATCAGCATTCCGAATTGGGTGCCCCAGTCGCCGATGTGGTTGATTCTGAGTACGTCGTGGCCTTGAAATTCGAGGGTGCGGGCGATCGCATCTCCGATGATTGTCGATCGCAAATGTCCGACGTGCATTTCTTTGGCGATATTCGGACTCGAAAAGTCGATCGCCACTCTCTGAGGCGTTTTAGTCGGTGAAATCCCCAAACGAGGGTCGATCGCGATCGCCCTAACTTGCGCTTCCAAATAAGCCGGTTTGAGCTTCAAATTGATAAACCCCGGGCCGGCGATTTCTGGGGTTTCGCAGATGTCGGCGATGTCGAGATTTTCAATAATAGCAGAGGCGAGATCCCGCGGGGGCTTTCCTAACTTTTTGCCCAAACTCATTGCCGCGTTGCACTGAAAGTCCCCAAAGTTGGGATTGCTGGCGGCGGCTAGCATCGGATCTGTACCTGCATAACTCTCGCCGAATGCGGAGGTGAAGGCTTTTTCAAATCGGGTTTTTAACTGTTGGGCGATCGAGTTCATCTTTAATATTTTGATTGGATATTTATTTTAAACGCTAGGGGTTGAGGTCGATCGCAACTTTTAGCTTTACTGCTGGGGGGATTTCCCCCTCGATAATATTTTCTATCCTGACCTCAATCACAGCGTTTCGTATCTTAGATTACAGATTATCACAATGCCGATCGCCAAACAAACCCGTCAAGATCACATATAGTCAACGATCGCGATCGCTAAATAATTTTGTTAAATCGCTTACATTAAGGTATGTTAAAATTTTTTCAAGGCTCCCAAAAATCCTACGAAAGGAAGTAGTTATGTTATCTCAACCTGTTTTTGGCGATCGTTCTCTGACACAAGCCTTTGATCGAGCAGTAATCGCTCGCTTCGATGAGCCTCTGAGTCTTTCAACTCAAGCACTATTAGAAGATTGCACCCTCGGCTTCGCCGCTTGTCCCGAAGGAGTCAAAACCTTTTTCATCATCGCGCCGAGTCTGGATGTAGCAGACGAACTAATTCAAAGAATCGACAGCATTTTAGATCGAGTTGTCGAACTCATGGCTGGAGTCAGACAAGTTGGCCTGTGCATCTTTCCCACCAGCAGCGAAGACGAGCAACCTGTCGAACTCCCAAACTCAGAAAAAGTTCCCCCCGATTGTATTGCTTGCAAATTCTTTACTATTATTTGTGCGGATGCTGCGAACGATCGCTAAAATTGACAGTTAGCAACCAGCAAATCGCTGCGATCTGCCCAAGCTGTGCAGCGTGCAGGCATCGAATAGATTGCTTGTTAGTTCAGTTGCTGGAATCTAGAGGGCAAATCGTGCAGGTAATTCGATCGAAAGCAACATTGCACTCGCTATAAAAGAGTGTTAAACAAGTCGGGAAAATTAATATATAAAAGGCTCGCTTGTCAGTCGCTCTGATTTTTACCTGCCGGCTCAAACAGCCGTGCATCTACTTTTTAGCTCCACCATCAAAGCCTCCAAAACGCCGCATAAAATTTCTGAGTGTCTCGCTTCAAAAGACAGTTGAGAGTTAGTAGAGCCTTCTCTTCTATGACTATAGGGCATAGGGCATAGGGCATAGGTCGCCGTGGGCCTAGGGCTATCCTCACTTTTTTGAGAACCGCTATAGGGTGTGTCAGCTTGCAGTTTCGCTCCAATTCAAACACTTTGAAACTGACGCACCCCTACGGCGATATATAGTGCGATCGCTCTGCCGCGATCGGAGAATTTGTTAAAAATTTAAGTTGAAAATTTTAATTATTAAATTTTATGTCTAATATGGGCGATAAAATCTAAGATTGAAATTCTCAAATCTCAAATTAAGCCATCATGGTAAAACTGACACCGAACCCCAGCTTTAGTTTAACGATTCGCGTTGCTGTGCCGAACCAGCCGGGAATGCTCGCCAGCGTCATCAACGCGATCGCCTCTGCAGGCGGCAACTTAGGACAAATCGACTCGATCGAACAAACCCGCGCCACTACAGTTCGCGATATCACCGTCGATGCTTCGAGCACCGAGCACAGCGAAGAAATAGTCCAAGCCGTGAAAGCGCTACCGGATATCAAAGTGATCGACGTGTACGATCGCACTTTCCACTTGCACCGAGGCGGAAAAATCAGAGTAGAAAGCAAAATTTCCCTCAAACGCCAGTCAGATTTGGCAATGGCCTACACCCCCGGAGTCGGCCGCATTTGTACTGCGATCGCCAAGGATCCGCAACAAGTTTACAACCTCACAATCAAACAAAATACTGTTGCCATTGTTACCGACGGCAGTGCAATTTTAGGACTGGGAAACCTGGGGCCAGAGGCCGCCCTGCCGGTCATGGAAGGCAAAGCCATGCTATTTAAAGAATTTGCCGGAATTGATGCCTTTCCTATCTGTCTGAACACCCAAGATACCGAAGAAATTATTCGTACAGTACAGAACATTGCCCCGGTTTTTGGGGGAGTGAATCTCGAAGATATTTCTGCTCCCCGCTGCTTTGAAATCGAAGCAAGATTGCGGGAAACTTTAAATATTCCAATTTTTCACGACGACCAACACGGCACTGCAATTGTCAGTTTGGCAGCATTAATTAATGCCTTGAAATTCGTCAAAAAATCCCTCGCCCAAGTGTGTATCGTGATTAACGGTGCCGGTGCGGCCGGAGTCGCGATCGCCCGCTTGCTGCGTAAAGCAGGTGCCGAAAACATCATCATGTGCGACTCCAAAGGTGTCCTCTCCAAAGACCGCACGGACATGAACCCAGAAAAACTAGAATTTGCTGTGGCCAAGGGCGGTACTTTGGCAGATGCGATCGCCGGTGCGGATGTATTTTTAGGCGTTAGCGCCCCCGGCGTGCTGACGCGATCGATGGTGCAATCGATGGCCGAGAATCCGATTGTTTTTGCAATGGCAAATCCCATTCCCGAAATTCAGCCAGAATTAATTACTGAGGATGCGGCAATTATTGCTACCGGACGCAGCGACTACCCAAATCAAATTAACAATGTTTTGGCATTTCCGGGGATATTTCGAGGTGCTTTGGACTGCAAAGCTAGCACGATTACGACGAGTATGTATTTGGGTGCAGCTTACGCGATCGCCTCTTTAGTCAGCTCTTCTCAACTTGACAAAGAACATATTATACCATCTGTTTTTGACGAAAGAGTTGCGATAGCAGTCGCCGATGCAGTGCAGTTGGCCGCCCGCGCCGAAGGTATCGCCCGCGATTAATTGAACGAAGTTCCGCAACGGATTCGATCGCAGATTTAACTGATGTAACGCATAGAGGGAAGTTCGGCTTTCTTGGTCGAACTTCCTTACCGAGTTATAAAAGTTACAATAAACTAGATAATAAAGATATAATTGAATCGGAGCGTCTCTGTTTTGCATTTATAATGCTGTCCCCGCGAGTGGCGACAGCACGTTCAATAAAAAAATGCTTTTTACAAAGCCCCAGATGCTCCCAATTGAATAACCCAAGTCTAGCTAAGTCAGATGCAAAGCCAGTTAGGAGAAGACCGGAGCGATCGCAGCAACCGCAACTTATTAGAACTCAGTCCGATCGGGTTAGCATTGTGCCGCGCGGACGGGACTTTTTTGGACGTAAATCCAGCTTTTGCAAGTACGATCGGGCGGACAGTTGCAGAAACTATCAAGCTCAACTACTGGGAAATTCTGCAAACAGATTGCGCTGACACAAAAAAAGATCGAGAAAGTCTTACTAAAAATAGCTCCACGCGATCGTGCGCCGCAGCATACAAACATAAAAATAACTATCTCGTACCCGTGCGAGTTTCCCAGCGGATAATTGAAACAGAAGGAGAGTCCGCGATTTGCCTGAGTGCGGAAGAAATTTTTAATATTCAGAATGAAAATAGCGAGCCGCTGGAATCAACAGAACACAGCAATTCAAATCTAGAAAAATTGCTCGCGAAGCAGACTGCTGAACTGGCAAAAACTCAGGAACTACTCCAACAAAAAAACGCCGAACTCAAAGTGGCAAAATCGCAACTGCATCATCACAGTCAGATTTTAGACCAAATTCGAGAATCGGTGATTTGCACCGATATCGACGGGTATATTACCAGTTGGAATCAAGCCTCCGAAAGGTTATACGGATATCAAGAAGATTGGGTAATCGGAAAGCATATTTCTATAATTTACCCTCCCCAACAGCAGGAATTTTTATTAGAGCAAGTTATCAAACCCCTACAAAAAAAAGGTGATCACGAAGTAGAAATTATTACCTGTCGCAAGTCGGGAGAACAATTTGAATCGCACCTGTCACTTTCGCTGCTGAAAGACAAGACGGGAGAAGTTATTGGGATGGTTGGCTATTTAACAGATATCAGCGCTCGCAAAGCTTTAGAAGAAGAATTAGCACTGAAAAAAGCACTATTTGATGCTTTTTTGCAGGAAGCGCCGGCGGGGCTCTGCATTCTTGATTCCCAACTGCGGTACGTGCAAATCAATCAATTTTTAGCAGAAATAAATTGTCTCACTCCTGCAGAGTGCATCGGCAAGACTGTACGCGAAATATTGCCGCATATCGCTTCAATAGTGGAGCCTTTGTACGAAGAAATATTGAGGACGAAAACTCCCCTAATTAACATTGAGATGAGCAGTGAAAATCCCAGAATGCCGGGGGTTGTGCGACACATGACAGGCTCTTATTTTCCTCTGCTCGATCGAGACGGTGAGGCGATCGGCATCGGCGCACTCGTTATTGACATTAGCGATCGCAAACAAGCAGAAGCAGCACTGGAAAAAAGCGAACAGCTTTACCGCATGATGGCAAGCAACATTCCTAACGGTGCGGTAATGCTGTTTGACAAAGAAATGCGCTACACCCTGGTAGAAGGTACAGAATTAGCAGAAATGGGGCTTTCTAAAGAGTTGATGGAAGGTAAGACAATCTGGGAAGTATTCGAGTCCGATTTTTGCCGTGCCATCGAACCAAATTATCGGGCGGCGCTAGCAGGAGAAACCGTTGTTTCAGAATTTACTTACCGCGATCGCATTTACCTCGGTTACACTTTGCCAGTCAGAAATGAACGGCAAGAAATCAGCGGCGGATTGTTAATGGCTCAAAATATTACCGATCGCCATGTAGCAGAAGAAGCCCTCCGGGAAAGCGAGGAAAAATACAGGTGCATTGTCGAGACAGCCGATGAAGGAATTTGGACGATCGATGCGGAGGGTAAAACGACTTTTGTTAACCAAACAATGGCGGATATGCTCGCCTGTACGGTAGAGGAAATGCTCGGGCAGTCGCTATTTGCTTTCATGGATGCAGAAGGCATCGCGATCGCCGAAGCTAATCTCACCCGCCGCCGTGAAGGAATTAACGAAAAGCACGATTTTAAGTTCCTCCGTCGAGACGGCAGCGACTTGTGGGCGATGGTTTCTACTAATGCCTTCTCAGACAAAGAAGGGCGCTATGTCGGTGCTTTGGCAATGGTTGCCGACATTACCGCTCGCAAGCAAACAGAAGCGGCATTGCAACAGTCGGAAGCCAAATTTCGATCGCTCTACGAATTAACCACCATAGCTGTTTTTATGTCCGATGAGAATAGTATTTACGATGTCAATAACGCCACATTAAAACTATTTGGATATACTGAAAAAGAGCAGTTTATTGGCAATCATCCGGGTAAATTGTCGCCGCCTTTTCAACCCAATGGCAGAGATTCTTCGACATTGGCGAGCGAAATGATGGATCTCGCCTTTGAGCGCGGAAACCACCGTTTTGATTGGCTGCACCAGCGATCGGACGGTACTGAGTTTCTTGCAGAAGTCGTGCTGACAGCCATCGAAGTGGGAAATCAAAAACATATCCAAGCAGTCGTCCAAGATTTAACCGATCGCCAACTTGCAGAAGAAACATTAGTGCGATCGGAACAAGCCCTGAGACAGCAAGCTCAACGAGAACAACTGTTGAATCAAATTGCCAACCAAATCCGCAATTCTTTGGATTTAGACACAATTTTAGCAACCGCCGTTCAAGAGATTCGCAATCTGATGCGGCTAGATTGGTGCGTCTTCATTTGGTATCGCCCCAACAGCAATCCTCCAATGTGGCAAATAGTTTGCGAAGCAAAGAATGCAGATTTGCCTAGTTTGCTTGGTACCTATGCTGTAGATGACAAATCTAGTGCCGCAGTGCAGCAGATTTTGGGCAGAAAAATTATGCGAGTTGATGATGTTAGCTTGTTTGAAGATGTAGAAGTGCGCGCAATTTTTCAGTTATTTAAAATTAACTCAGTGCTGTCGCTGCCGGTTCATACTGCTTCCGGCGATATAGGGACGATTAGCTGCTATCAGGCTGTGTCAGCGCGCCATTGGAGCGATTCGGAAGTCGAGCTGATGCAAGCGGTAACTGCTCAGATTGCGATCGCGATCGACCACGCAGAATTGTACACCCAAACCCGTACAGCGGCTGAATTAGCTAGAGCTCAAACTCAACACCTAGAACAAACTTTGCACCAACTCCAGCGCACCCAAACTAAATTAATTCAAAGTGAAAAAATGTCGAGTTTGGGACAGTTAGTAGCAGGTGTAGCCCACGAAATTAATAACCCGGTTAATTTTATCTACGGTAATCTCAGCTACACCAGTGAATACACTGAAAATTTGCTAAAAATGCTGCAACTTTACGAGCAGGAATACCCGCAGCCACCTGTCACAATTTTAGAGGCGAGAGAAGACTTTGAAATTGATTATCTTATTGAAGATTTACCGAAAATGATATCATCTATGAAACTCGGAGCCGATCGCATCCGCGACATTGTTTTGAGCCTGCGGACTTTCTCAAGACTTGACGAAGCTGAAATGAAACAAGTTGACATTCACGAAGGCATCGAAAGCACGCTGCTGATTTTGCAAAACCGCCTGAAAAATAAACCCGATAGCCCGCCTATTAATATTGTCAAAGAATACGGTAACTTGCCTTTAGTAGAATGTTATCCCGGTCAGTTAAATCAAGTATTTATGAATTTGTTGACAAATGCGATCGACGCTGTGGAAATGGAAATTGATAAGTTCAATCCCACGGGCAAAAATCTCACAATTACGATTCGCACCGAAGTAACGGAAAATAACTGCGTGGCGATGCGAATAACTGACAGCGGCCCAGGGATGAGCGAAGACGTGCAACAGCGCTTGTTCGATCCATTTTTTACCACAAAACCAGTCGGCAAAGGCACGGGCTTAGGATTGGCAATTTCGCACTCTATTGTCGTAGAAAAACACGGCGGTCAGTTGTCGTGCAATTCTGTAGTGGGAGAAGGTGCCGAATTTGCGATCGAGATTCCGCTGCGGCAAAAAAGAAGTTAAAACCATTTCTCTAAAATCATGCAATAGTCTCCGACCCCCTAGCCCCCCCGATGCTTTGGGGGGGGACAAGAATACTGTTGCATTATTTTTTGAAATTGGTATAACAACCCGTAAAAGTCCCAGAAACCAGGTTTTTGCGGAGACTTTCTCACAAACTGGGTTTGGGGGAAAAAAACTTGCATTCCGAACGATCGAACTTGGTTTTTTGGACTTGGCTTTTAACTTAAACATTTTACATAAACCCGATCGCACCTTGGCGTTTCCACACCAGTCGTCGGTAAATATCCGCTATTTTCATACATCTTAACAGCTTCCTTGAGAACGCTAGCCGTTTCGATCCAGATTTCATCAAAGCCGCGAGCCATTATTGTACTTTCCAACTCTTGCAGTAAAAACTTTCCCAAACCTTTTCGCCTTACTGCCGGCAAAATATACATTTTGCGAATTTCTACAGCATTATTACCGCGTTCAATCGGATAATAAGCGGCCGTACCCACGATTTCTTCTTGCCGTTCTACTACCCAAAATTCTCCACCATTTTTATGATAAAATAATTCGACATCATAGACATCTCGATCTGCCCCGCAAGGCTCACAGTTTAAACCGTACTCTGCTAAAATATTTTTAATTAAATTGAACGCATCCGCCCGATCGCGCGTTTCCCAGGAACGAATCAAAAAATCTAAATGTTGGGTTCTCATGGGTTGTTAAAAATTATACTTATTGGTTTGCTGTAGCAACTGTAAAACTACCGATCGTTTGTGCTTTGCAGTATAGAAATGCACCCAACTTTTAACTGTGAATTCTCGGTTCAGGATAAACAGTTGCCAGCAACTGACTTTCTACCAATGATAATTCCTCCAGCCGTTCTATCACCAAAGGGCGATCGAAATAAGTTGTTGCTAAAATCCAATATACCCCATAATGGCGGGCTTGCCTTCGCCATCAAACTGCGGTAAAACTTAGCTAATTCGGCATCGGGACAACGATCGCCCAACAGCCCCAGCCGTTCGTGACTCCGCGCTTCAATCAAAGCAGAAACCAGCAAAGAATCCAAAAGTCTCTCCGGTTCCTGTTTGCGAATTTGGGCGGACAAACCGGCACCGTAGGGAGGCGCAGCCAAAGGCCCCAAAGCGATATTGCGCTGTTCCAACCGCTGGTTGACTTGCTCGAAATGCTCTAATTCTTCCCTGGCGATCGCTGTTAGCATCCTCACCAACTTTTCCCGCGCTGGATAGCGAAACATTAAATTTAACGCTACTCCCGCCGCTTTCCGCTCGCAGTGAGAATGATCTAACAAAATTGTATCCAAATGGGCGATCGCCTGTTCGATCCAAGCTTCCGAAGTCGGCTGCTTCAAAAACTTAATAGTTGGCAGCGTTAAACTCATATTATTTTAGATTTTAGATTTGAGAGGAATGATATCGTTGACCTTTGCATCGGAAGGAGAGGCAACCGAGGACACGGCAATGCCGTTTCCCTACCCAAAAATAATCCATCTTCCTTGATTAAAAATGTAACCATCGCCCGATTAATTGTAGGGACACGGCACTGCCGTGTCCGGCGCAGGGACTAGGACACGGCACTGCCGTGTCCCTACTTTTCAAAATTGATTTTACACAGTTTTTCAAACACCCCATACATATCATCAGCAAACTTTTTAGGATTCCACAGCGGCGACAAATTAGCTTGGTCTTTAGACTTCATCAAATGCGCTTGAATGGCCAGTCTCAAATCACCATCTTTACCCAATTTTACACCCATATCCACATATTCCTCCCAAGATTGAGCCGCGCCAGTTTCCATCCCCAAAACCTGCAAAAACGAATAACCCATTCTCGACAAAAATTGCTCTCCGGTACGAGTCACCACAGGCAAATTAAACCACAAAGCCTCTAAAGTGTGAGTGCCTCCATTATAAGGATAGGAATCCAACAAAACATCGGCCAGCAAATAGACAATTCTGTGTTCTTCCTCCGTAGCAAACCTCGGCAAAAACTTAATTCGGTGCTTGCTGACTCCTTCAGCTTCGCAAGCTTGGTGATACGCAGCCTCAAACACCGCAGCATCGCCCAAAGCTTTGTGAATTAAGACGCTGTTCGGCACTTGTTTGAGAATCGCAACTTGTGCTTTTACTAAGTCGCGGTTGAATTTTCTGCCGGGAGCGACGCACAGGTAAACCGTCTGATCCAAACCGATCCGATTCGACCTTCTCAATGCCACCGGATCGACTCCGTACCTCTGAAAACCTGACACTGCTACCAAAGAATCCGGCATCCTAATTAGCTGTTCGTCATAATATTTTTCCCTGCCGTCTGGATGCGAGTGCCAGTCTGTAAGAAAGTAATTTTCCGAGGATATGTAAGGGGCATCAAATCCGAGCCAAGAAATACAAACTGGTGCGGGTTTTTGGTAGAGAATGTCTGCGTGAATCGGTACGCTGAGAGAATCTAAATCGACTAAAACGTCTAATTCGTCTTGCTGAATTTGGGCGATAATTTCTGCGGAATTGGCAAGTCCGTTCGGGTAAGTTTTGGGAAAAGTCAGTTTGCCGAAACTTTCAAATTGCTGAGTGCGATCGTCAGGAACAATTCTTTCAGAAGCGTATAAATGCAAGTTGGGCGTGATTTCCGACAATTCGCGAATGATGTCAGCGCTGCACCAACCTACAGAATGGCGGCTGAAGTGATTGGATAAAAAGCCGATTTTTAACTTGCTACCTGGGGCTTTTGGTTGGTAACTGTAATTTGCCGGTTGAGGAAAATTAGGTTTGATACATTTGTCAACGTACTTTTTGGCAATTAATCTGTAAAGTTGAGAGTTGGCTGCCAAGTCATCTCGCAGATAGGGCGTGCTGAATAAGAAGTTTGCATAAAGCGATTTAATTTCTACCGAACTAGCGGTTTCTAAGTTTTGCTGCAAGTAGGATTCTAATTCTAAAAATCGATCGCCTGCAATTTGATTCAATCCCGACACTTGATAGGTGCTGACGAAGTAAATCGCCGTCATAATCGGATCGGTTTCGGCGCACATTTGGCTGTATGCGTGCACGGCTTGCCGCGCGGCTGCTAAATTGCTAGTATCTCTGAGGATGCCGCACAAATGTTGGTGGGCGGAAATAAAATCGGGTTTAATTTCTAGGGCTTTTTGTAGGTTGGGTATGGCGTCTTTAAATTTGCCTTGGTGGCGCAAAATTATGCCAATTTGACAGTATGCTTCGGGTAAATCGGGTTTTAATGCGATCGCCCGCTGCCATGCAGCCACAGCCTCATCTAGCTTCCCCTGCCGCGCTAATTTATCTCCCAAATTTATGTAAAAATCTACCTGAGCCAGATGGGGATTGAGTTCGAGAGCTTTTTGTTCGTAGGCTGCAGCAGCATCAAACTGCCCTTGCTGCTTCATCGCCCCTGCCAAATTCCAGTAAGCAGCGGCCAAAGTTGGTTTGAGTTCGATCGCCTTTTGGTAATTGACAATCGCCTCCACCAAACGCCCTTGCTTGTAGAGCATACTGCCCAAATTAGCATAGGCCTCAGCAAAATCGGGATTTAGGGCGATCGCCTCCGAATAAAACCGCATCGCTTCCTCAATTTGGCCGCTGGCTTGCTGCACGTTACCCATTGTCACGTAAGCCGCCGCGCAATCCGGTTGCAATTCCAGAGCTTGGCGACAAGCAGCGACTGCTGCTGCTAAATCGCCTTGGGAGTAATAGGTTTCTGCAACGACTGTCAGCGATGCAGCATCTTCTAATTTGGGTGTTTCGGATTGGTTGCGAGAATCGGAATTCATTTGGCGGCCTATCTGTGCTATCAAGTTAAAGGTTGAATCTATATTATTTTGCAGAGTACCAGTTTTAGCAGAATTACGCGCGATCGTCACAGAGAATTTATGAGCGACAAGCAAGCGACACAGCACCAACCTAACATCAAGTGGAAGCCAAACCTCCTGCTGGGGATACTCTTGTTAGCCTTAGCAATCCCCTTGCCTTTTGCCCAAAAGACTCTCGCACAGCAGCAAACAGCGAACTTTCGGCAGCGAGTATTTCAAACTGCTCTTTATTTCACCTTATATTTTGAGGGTGGATTCAGCAATCACCCAGCCGATAAGGGCGGCAGAACCTATCGGGGCATCCTGCAAACAGAATACAACTCGTACCGCTACAGTCGCGGGCTGCCGCCCCTCGACGTGACGCAAATGTCGGAAGCAGAACTCCTAGAAATTTATAAATATTACTGGGATTCTAGTCTTTCGGGAACTATGCAGCCTGCTTTGGCGATCGTCATGTTTGACACCGCAGTTAATTTCGGTATTAACAATTCTATTACATTTTTGCAGCAAGCTTTAGGATTGCCCCAAACTGGTATTTTTGATTCGCGCACCAGGGAAGCATTGAAAGTCGCTAATAACAAAAATACAGCGCTACAAATGATTAACGAACGGATTATTTACCGCTACAAACGGGTGCAAGAAGATCCGAGTCAAATGGCTTTTTTTCGGGGTTGGCTGAGCCGCGATTACAGTTTGTGGGGCTACGTAAACAAGATTAAGTAGTTGGCAGGAAAGCAGTTGATTGTTGGCAGTTGGCAATTCGGAATTATAATCAACAAATAACAAATTGCTCGTTACTTTCGCTCTGCCTGGTAATGCAGGTGCGGAGGAAGAGCCTCCTTCTATCTCGCGGCTTCTGGAGAGAGGACTGTAGGAAGTGCTTAAATTATACCATTTTTCTTTCATATGTGCTATAGATGAAGTCTTAGCCCCCGCGAGTTCGGGGGGGTAATATCTAGCGCTACTTTAAGAAATTGGTATTATTAAGTTTTCGATCCTTAGATAAGAAAAGACTGTAGGAAGTGCTTAAGTTATTAAGTTTTCGATCCTAAAAGACTAATCAATTGAACATAAACCGCCCATAACAGAAACATAACAACAAAACCTATAGCGGCTGCACGAGTAACTTAAACCATGAAAATATGACAGTAGAAGAAGCAATAAATTTTTTAGATAATCTGGTGTACGAACAAACCCAAAAACGCCTAACTCGGTTGCAACAGTCGATCGTGCGAGGCGTTTTAGGGGGTTTGACATACCAAGAAATTCAGCAAAACGATCCGATCGCCCGTGGCTACACAGTGGGCTACCTGGGGCGGTATGTCGGCTACAACTTGTGGAAAGACCTCACCAAGGTACTGAAGCAAGCAGGAATTATTGAAGCAGAAGAAAGAGTAGTCGGAGCAAATCTTTGGGACTGCATCATCAGAGGTGTACAAAAAGGCACGCAACCAGCTCAATCTCTCGATCCGATATTGGGACAACTGCTGCGGATGCGTTACCGAATCCGAGAACATTTGGCGAGCACCGAGTACAGCGATACCTATCTCGCTGAAGATGAAAATTTGCCCGATCGCCCTTTGTGTCTCGTCAAGCGCCTGAAAAGCCAGTCAGACAGAACCAGCCAGCTATTCGATCGAGAAACGCGCGTATTGTATCGCTTAGGGAAACACGATCGGATCCCGGAATTGTTAGCTCGATTTGAAGAAGATGGATATTTTTATTTAGTCTATCAATTCATCGAAGGAGAACCCCTGTATCAAGAATTAATCGAAGGTCAACCCTGGGAAGAACATCGCGTTATTGCTTTGTTAAAAGATATCTTAGAAGTCCTGGCCTTCGTTCACAAACAAAATGTAATTCACCGCGACGTTCACCCTCAAAACTTAATCGAGCGCGCATCAGACGGCAAGATTGTATTAATTGACTTTGGAGCAGTTAAAGAAATCAACATTTCGCAAAATAGCACAGGTCAAACGATCTCGCGCGGCGGCACTCAGCAAGACTACATTCCCCCGGAACAAGCCATTGGTTCGCCAAAATTTTGCAGCGACATCTACGCTGTCGGAATCATCGGCATTCAAGCCTTAACAGGGATGCGGCCGAAACAGCTCAGAGTCGATAATTTAGGCAATCTCATCTGGCAGAAAAATGCAACTGTCACCCCGGAGTTTGCTAGCATTTTAGACCAGATGGTGCTGTACGCTTTCCCCCAGCGTTACCCATCAGCAACCGAAGCAATGCTCGCACTTCAAAATTTAGTCAGTAGTTATTAGTTATTAGTTATTGGTTATTGGTTATTGGTTATTGGTTATTGGTTATTGGTTATTGGTTATTGGTTATTGGTTATTGGTTATTGGTTATTGGTTATTGGTTGTTAGTTATTGGTTGTTAGTTCGTAGGGGCGGTGGATGGTGCGTGCCCGCCCTCAGTTGTTATATCAAATCCGGTAGCATCCCAATTATAAAATCGAGTCAGATCAAATCCGCGCTTCATAGTTCTGTATTCATCTCTCTCTTGTCTTCCTCCGTGTTCTCTGCGCCCTAGCGCCGGTTAAATCACCTGACGATGCTACCGGAAACGATATTAGTTATTAATTTCTCAAGGTGACGCATCGGGCGATAAACCCGGTTTCTACGAGTTTTACGCACAAAAACCAGAAATATCGCCAGAAACCGGGTTTCTCAAGCTCACGCATCGGGCAAGTCACCCAAAATCGCAATAATTCTTTACAATAACAGAGTAAATATGATTATTCACTTAAAAAACTTCCTTGAAAATGCCCGTAAACCAACTTTCTCCAACCGCAGCCTCGACTCAAACACCAACACTCGACTTTGACATCGCGATCGTCGGAGGCGGCATAGTCGGCGCTACCTTAGCCTGTGCCCTCAAAGATTCCGGCTTAAAAATCGCCATAATTGAAACCCAACTCCCCGCAGCCGCAGCAGCCAAAAAACAAGCTTACGCCGTCACCCTGCTATCGGGAATGATCTTAGAAGGTATCGGCGTATGGCAACAAATATTGCCGCAAATCACCACCTTCGAGCAAATTAGTCTCTGCGACGGCGACTATCCCGGTGTCGTCGAATTCCACCGCCCGGATTTGGGAAATACTGGCAAATTGCCGGTGCCAAAAACAGCTTTAGGTTACGTTGGCGAGCACCGAGTCATGCTGTCAGCTTTGCAGGAATCTTTGGCAAAAAATCCGAATTTCAGTTGGGTTTGTCCGGCGGAAGTAATAGATGTAAAATATTTAAATAATAGCGCTGAAATTCAAATCAAACAAAACGGCGCAACTCGCACAATTCGTACTAAATTGTTAGTTGCCGCCGACGGTTCTAAATCTCGAATCCGCACAGCAGCAAATATCGGCACTCGCGGCTGGAAATACTGGCAATCCTGCGTTGCGATTACTATTAAAGCCGAAAAGCCGCACAATGATATCGCTTTTGAGCGCTTTTGGCCGAGCGGGCCGATGGGAGTTTTGCCCTTACCTGGGAACCGCTGTCAAGTAGTTTGGACTGCACCCCACGCGGAAGCGAAAGCTTTGCAGTCAATGGACGAAAAAGAGTTTTTAGCTTTGTTAGAACAGCGCACGGGCGGGCTTTTAGGAAACTTGGCATTGGAGAGCGATCGCTTTTTATTTCCAGTGCAGTTAATGCAGAGCGATCGCTACGTTTTGCCCAGATTAGCGCTAATTGGCGACGCGGCCCACTGCTGCCATCCCGTCGGCGGCCAGGGATTGAATATGGGCATTCGAGACGCTGGGGCGATCGCCCAAATCTTGCAGCAAGCGCACCAAAAAGGCGAAGACATCGGCGATTTGCGAGTATTGAAAAGGTATCACAACTGGCGGAAAAAAGAGAATTTAATCGTGTTAGGATTTACCGATTTTCTAGACAGATTATTTTCCAATACTTGGCTGCCAATTGTCGCATTTCGCCGCTTCGGATTGTGGTGTTTGCGAACAATTCCGCCTGTGAGATTTTTAGCCTTGCGCTTGATGACCGGCTTAATGGGGCGGCCCCCGAAATTAGCGCAAAACTAGGACTTACGCACGGGTGGTCAGAAACCGGGTTTTTGCGAGAATACTTCGTTAAAACCCGTGTAAACTGCCAAAAACCCGGTTTATTTGGTATTTATGTGTAATTCCTATAAAAGTAAAGTTTAATTATTAGCAAAATTCCCCGATGTCTAATCTCTAGAGTGTCAAATATTAAATTAGCTCAAAACGCGCCCCAATAAATTGAAGACTCGCCCCTAGAATTTGTCGCCGCTTTACTAATATTATATTCTTGATTTTCAGGCTCGGTAGCGGTGACAAGCGATGGTAAAGACCTAATTCGCAACTCGTTTAGCAAACTGTGAATATTACATGGCTCCGCATCGATAATGCTGGCGAGGGGTAGCAAATTTTTAACTGAATATTCCCCAAGCCGAGCGTTAAGACTTTCTGCTAAATACGATAGCATAATATATCTGCTAGCACTACTGATAATCTGAAAAGTTTTATTGAATTCCTCAAACTGTTGAGTACCCGGTATATCTGTGGCAATACAGGTTTCATCGCTCAAAAATAAATCTACATTAATTTGACTAGCAGCCGCAACTTGAGCTTTAGCCAGCCAGATTAAATCTAAAATTGGTTCCGATTCGTACTCGTGAAAAATTAATCGCTTCAAACCCGATCGCAATTCTGCCGAATTTAAGGTATTTTGCCATTCTAGACACCAATCGCAGCTTTTGGTATTACGAGCGATTTTTACTATTTTCGGGCGTTCTATAGCATCTTTCAACAAAGAAAGACAGCCAACCGATTTAGCAAATTTGGCAGAAACTATATCGTGCAGTATCCGGTTAGAGTCAATATAATCCTTGCGCCAATGCGCGTCTGGGATGAGAACTTTTTTCGCCGAACAAAGCGTGTTGTTAGCGGTAACAATCGGTATATTGTTAACTGCGACTCCCTCTAATAAATGTTGAGATTCCAGGCGGTTGAGTACCTGAATCGCACAGTTTTTGTCCGCTTCATTTAAAGCATTATTGCCGTACTCTGCTGCTAGTTCGGCGAGGAAATCTAAGTAGTCTTGTACTGCGGGCGAGCTTTTTTGTCCTAACAACTGATAAACTTCGCAATGGGAATTAGAACTAGGTATAGTTGTGCGGCGATTTCCGAAAAAAGCAACATCATCTAAAAAGGCGTGTTTTGGCTGCCAAAACTTTCCCGTAGACTCATCCCACAGACATGGACGGTGAGCAAATCGCTCTTGAATTTGCCGCTTTCGATCGCCCGAAATACCGCCTTTTACCCAAGTATCGTAAAAATACTTGTAAATTGCGTTGACTGATGGTAATTGTGCATTTTGAGCGTCGGATAATTTAATTTTAACTGTCATTTTCCCAAATTTTTATGAGAACATCAAAGTGGTCGATAACCGTGTTTAATTCTACAGGCTCAAAACCCAGTGCATTCCTGATTTCTACATTCACCAAATCCCGCTGAGGACGTGCAAATATGAACTTTTGGCTGGCGACTAAAGGAGCATCTTGAATAAAGCACAAATCTTTAGCCCGGTAAAGTCTGGGTTCAGGTTTTACAGCACCGAAATATTGGCTTAATTTCTCAGGATTTGCCTCGACAGGAAACCAAGGTTTATCTACAAGTGCTTCTGGTAGCGTCTTGTTGCTGTTGGAAATTCTGATATTTTTTAGCGCATCCCAGTTGTCAACAATGTAGTTAAAAACAGCAATGCAGCTACCGGAAACAGCACCTGCACCCGATCGATTTGCGGTTTGAATGAGATTGTCAACGCAGGCTAAAATGTCATCGCCATTGGGATTTTGCCTCATTCCCAAATCCGAGAAAAAATTCAGCCAAGTTTGAGAATCCTGCGAGTAAAACTCCATGTCTGGAATCACTGCTACATTCCCGATAATATTTCGCACTACCTCACTTAAAGGATTGTAAATCAATTGGGCAGATCGCAATCTGCGATCGCTACAGCGTACCAAACGGGCTTTTTTCAACTCTTCCTGGAATCCTAAAGCGTTCTCTCCTCCCTCTGTTAATTCTTGGCTGGCTTTAGTCACGTTATCCCGAATCCAAGTTAGCGCAATTAACTGTTCTTCCGGCGAAAACGACGCATAATCGGGCAACAAACAGTCGCGAATCAGTCTCGCGCGGTTGAGTACCGGCACTTGCAAAAGTTGGAATAGCGGCAGCCATTCCCTGGCTTTTCCGATGCCTAAAAGCCTCAAATCTCCAAAAATTTCTGGCGGTTCGTATCCGTCGCCCGGAAGGTAGACATTTTCACTGTAGAGGGAAACTATTTCCCCGGAAGCTGTCGGGTAAATTGGCAGTTGGCGCAGCTTGTTTAAGCTACTTTCATCGTAATTTCTTTGCTTTCGACTTGCCAGGAAATCGAGCAGATGTGTATAATGCTTTTCGTCGTAAGGCGGCAAACCTCGATCGCACCGCGAATATACGATGTCTAGAATATCTGGACCAGTAATAGAATAGACTAACTGATTTTTGTGCCGATCGGCAAATAGTGCGATCGCCCCCTCAAGCTTTGGCGGTGCCTTGACAAGTGTCGCCCCAAAATACTGCACTGCTGCTATTATTTCCGCCTCAATTTCATCGCCCCGCAATAAAGGAGTCTCAACAGTTCCCCCTTTGTAAAGCTTGCCGTTATTTCCGGGAACCAGCGGCACTTTTGTCAAGTTTTCGACTGTTTCTTGCGACAGATGTCTGGGACTGATATTGTAAAAATAATTATAAACTAAAGTCAACCATTCTGTATTGGGCGGATGCGGTGCATCGGGCTCCCAATCGATTTCTGATGCAGTTGAACCAATCACATTCACTAATTTCTTGGCGACTTCCGTAGCAGTCATCCTGGAGACACCATTTAGATTGTATCCCGGCAATAATTTAGCTACATCTCGGTGTAGAAACCATGCGGCATAACTGGCAAAAATTTCCCTCTCGGCCTCGTCTGCAATGTAGATAGTGCCGATCGCATTATACCCAAATACCTGCAAAGTATTGTCAGCCAGAATAGCTAGTGGCAAACCGCGCAAATCTTTACAATTGTCGCTGAGACAATATCGCAGCATATTCCCAATCCACAGCCGATTTCGCAGGCTTGCTTTCGGTGCATCCGACAGCGCAATCCCTAGGGATTTATTTTCGATTAAATGCTTTCGCAAGTTGGCAGCAGTGAATGTTGGCAAAGGCAAACCTACATCTTTAAAAGCTGTTAAAATCGAATCGGGCAAGGGCGGATTTGGAAGATAGATATTATCGGCACACAGCGGTGCTAATAACTCGTCCCAACACTTTTTAGATGGTAAATTTTTGACTGTCGGAGGTGTCACCCATCTTGTCGGTGACATTACCGATCCGGTAATTCTATCCTCATTTACAATTTCTTTTACAGCCGATCGTACAACTGGTTTGTGGTACAATAACTGCATCACAAACCCCTGCAATTCTTCCAGAGCTTTGCTAGCCGTAATTTTGCTGATCGGCCAAAATTCGTAAAATTTTTCTGGTTCAAACCGTCCGATATCTTGCACTAAATCGACAATTAAGTTAGCACAAGCACGAGACAAAACATGGCGGGCGAGTAGCGCGTTCCAAATAGCTCTCGGCCGGTCTTTTCCCGTTTGTCCGCTGTCGCTACTGAGGTTATCGCGCGAACTATTTAAGTTAAAAAAACCGTTAATGTGAATTGGCAAACCTGTTGCGAGGGGAAGCGGCAAAAAACAGTAAACTTTGCCGGAAACAGGCGGGATATTTCCCTCTGTACACACAGCATTAATTCTAGCAGCAGCACCTGCCCAAGGCACGACTTTCTCTTGACTTTGGTGCATTGCTTCTATGACTTTTGCCAAATCGGCGCCTTCGTCTGTGCGAATTAAACTGACTATTCTCCAAGTTGAATTTATAGTACGATCGCAACTAATCGTTTCTATCTCGTGGCGGTAAGAAACTGATACTAAACCGTCAGGATTGCGGCTGCACAATTCCAGTAACTTGTCTGGACTATCGGGAATTGCCTCAAGGAGTTTTTGCCGCGCTTCTCGGACTTCTGGCGAATTTTTGGTGACAATCGCCAGGATTTCTTGTCTGGTTTCTTGACTGTTTGCCAGAATTTCATAAACTCTAATTTCCTGAACTGATTTCAAGAATAGCAAAAGTTCTTCACCGGACTGCCTCAATTCGTCTAGTAGTTCCTTGACGTTTGATTCGGTAAAAGCTTGTTTGCGAATCTCGCTATTTTTTGCGCTTTCCGTTGTTCGCAGAGGCAGCCGAAATAGAGTACCTTGAAAGTTTGTATCTCCAACTGGCAATCCTCCCGCTGCGTAGACTTGCATAAAATCTGGATATTTTTCGTACCATTTAGCATCTGCCAAATTCCACTCGCGCCCAGGTTCCTGTCGAGAAGTGCCGGGAATAGCTGCACCGTGAGGGTCAAAAAAAATGATGCGATCGCGCGACACAAAACTGGGAAAATCTGTAACGTGATAAATTGCATTAAACCCGACGCCAAACCTACCCGTTTTCTGCAAGTCTCGCGCTTTTTCGCTTTGTCCCAAGCTGCGAATGCTGTCAAAATCTTTGTCGGCAAAAACGCTATCATTGTAGACTAACATCGCCGGCCCCATTAGCAGTACCATGCGATCGTCCGGCAATGATTTGACGTGATGGTTCCGCCAATCAAGGGTTATTTCTACCCGTGCTGCTTTCGCATCGTCAGCATTTTGAATTAATTCTTTGAGAATCCCCACACCTTCGGGATAATCTCGGATAATTCCCCTCAATCGGGCGATTAAAGGTTCTGATTGATAGAAAGATTTTCCCTCAACTTCGCTGTTGCTGTAAGCCATAGATATTCTGACTGCAGGAATTTTTCAGGCGAGCGCGGGTGTTCGCTCTCTACCAATACTATAACTGATAAATTAGTTCATTCTTTAACAGCTTCCATTAATTCCTCAATCAAAACATTGAGGGTGCGAGCTATTTTTTGAATTGATGTGATATCAACCGTTGCTAGTCCTTCCGATCGAGCATAGTGCCTGACTGTACTGTACGGAACTTCGGATTGATCGGCAACATCCTTTAGCGTCCATCCCTTTTCGTCAGCAAACTCTCGGATTCGGAACCTAACGCCCATTCTACTTGACAAACGATAAGTATCTATGTTTTTAATTTACACACAATTGTCGATCGACAGTTAAACAGTATTTTGTATCGTGCGGCTCTGTCAGAAGTTCGATCGCACTTAAAGATATCTCATATATCTGCACCCGATCGGTACTCCCGCACAATCTTGAGAAACCGGGTTTTTTCCCAAATCTTCGCCTGTCACCAAATATTCTCGCAAAAACCCCGTTTCTGACTACCCACCCATCAAATACAAAACAACTGCCAACAGCCAAAACTGTCAACAGTTGTTTTACATATTCAATGCGGATGGCGAGACTCGAACTCGCAAGGACATAATGCCACACGCACCTCAAGCGTGCGCGTATACCAATTCCGCCACATCCGCTCTTTCCGGCAATCTCTGGGTTTTTTGCGTTACGAGTTAAAGATTTACAGGTTGAGGTTCCTGACATTTAACTTGTGACTTGCCCTTTTGCACCGCCGATTTAGAATCATAGCACCACTACGCGCAAAATGTAAAATAAATTTTTATGAACAATTTCTGCAAAAGCATTGTCCAGAACATACCGAAAGGCATTATTGTACAGAATATTGAGTGAATTAAGCAGCGAAGATGGGGTTCTCAAAAATTTTAATCGCTAATCGGGGGGAAATAGCCCTCCGCATACTTCGCACCTGCGAGGAAATGGGGATTGCCACGGTCGCCGTTCACTCCACCGTAGATAAACACGCCCTGCACGTCCAGTTAGCAGACGAAGCCGTTTGCATCGGCCCCCCCACCAGCAGTAAAAGTTATTTAAACATCCCTAACATCATCTCGGCGGCCCTGACGCGCAACGCCGCAGCGATTCATCCGGGGTACGGCTTCCTCGCGGAAAACGCCCGATTTGCCGAAATTTGTGCTGACCATCAAATTACCTTCATCGGCCCGTCTCCGGCAGCAATGCGGGCGATGGGCGACAAATCCACGGCGAAAGAAACTATGCAGCGGGTGAAAGTTCCGACTGTTCCCGGTAGCGGCGGATTACTGATAGATGAACATGAGGCTTTGTCGGTAGCCCGCGACATCGGCTATCCTGTGATGATTAAAGCTACCGCCGGCGGGGGAGGCCGCGGTATGAGGCTAGTCAGAGAAGCGTCGGAACTTCCCAAACTTTTCCATGCAGCCCAAGGTGAAGCCGATGCAGCTTTTGGTAATCCGGGACTTTACTTGGAAAAATTCATCGAAAAGCCCCGACATATCGAAATCCAAATTCTCGCGGATAACTACGGTAATGTCATCCACCTCGGTGAGAGAGATTGTTCGATTCAGCGCCGGCACCAAAAACTCCTGGAAGAAGCGCCCAGTCCCGCCCTCAGCCAGAAACTCCGAGATCAAATGGGTCACGCGGCGGTGGCTGCTGCAAAAGCTATCAACTACACCGGTGCGGGTACTGTCGAATTTCTGCTTGACAAATCGGGCAAGTTCTATTTCATGGAAATGAACACCCGGATTCAAGTGGAACATCCTGTCACGGAGATGATTACAGGCCTGGATTTGATTGCCGAACAAATTCGCATCGCCCAAGGTGAAAAACTGCAAATCAAGCAAAATCAAGTAATTCTCAGCGGCCACGCCATCGAGTGCCGGATCAATGCTGAAGATCCCGATCGCAATTTCCGGCCTCACCCCGGCATCATCAGCGGTTATTTGCCTCCCGGCGGCCCCGGCGTGCGGATGGACTCTCACGTTTACACCGATTACGAAATACCTGCTTACTACGATTCTTTAATCGGTAAAGTAATTGTATGGGGGCGCGATCGACCTTCAGCCATCAGCAGGATGAAACGGGCATTGCGGGAATGCGCCATCACCGGAGTTCCTACCACCCTCAGCTTCCACCAAAAAATCCTCGATAGCCCCGAATTTCTCAGCGGCGAAGTTTATACGAATTTTGTCGAACAGTTCATGAACCAAAATGGTCATTAGGCAGTTGTCAGTTGTCAGTTGTTAGTGGGCAGTTGTTAGTGGGCAGTTGTTATTAGTGGGCAGTGGGCAGTTGTTAGTGGGCAGTGGGCAGTGGGCAGTAGTCATTAGTGGGATTAAGGTGGGCAATGCCTGCACGGCCCGCGTCAATCTGGTGAAGAATATCCTTAAGAACTCGAAATTTCCTTTCTGGCAGTAGTCAAGACTCCTGCTAAGGACTACTGACTAACAACTAACAACTGACAACTAACAACTGACAACTAACAACTAACAACTGACAACTAACAACTGACAACTAACAACTGACAACTAACAACTGACAACTGACAACTAACAACTGACAACTAACAACTAACAACTGACAACTGACAACTGACTATTACATCATCATCGTCAGGATTCCTTGCTGGCCGAGAATCATTTCCCTGAGCAAGCTACAGATACCGACCCAAATAATCGGCGTAATGTCCACTCCGCCGATCGGCGGTACAATCTTTCTAGTTACGGCTAAAAACGGTTCCGTCGGCCAAGCAATCAGGCTCAACGGCAATTTGCTCAGATTTACTTCGGGATACCAAGTCAGGACGATGCGAAAAATAAATAGCAAAGTCATCACCACTAGGACAGAGCCCAGAATCCAACTTGCAACGGTAATACCAGTCATGGGTCTTATCTCGAAATCTTAAGTTTTGTTAAGTCAGCTTTTCATAATTTTAACCGTTTCACAAGTGCGATCGAACAAAAACGGCAGATTTTTTCCGGTCTTATACCTTCAAAGCGACAGACTGCTTGACTTTGAGGGTGCGAGGGTTCGAGTTGGCGAGAGGGAAAATATTGCTTCTGCCCTAGATCCGTGACATCCCTACATCCATTGCAACATCCTTGGCCGAACTTCCCCGTAAGAACTGAGTGCTGATAAAATTAATAAAAATCAAACTCTTGTAACAAAGGTCTTGAATCTATGACTCCTTCACTCGCGAACTTTTTGTACAGCCTGCTGGCGGGCGTGGCGGTAGTAGTGATTCCAGCAACGATCGCCCTGATATTCATCAGCCAAAAAGACAAAATCAAGCGCACCTAAAAAGTCTGGGGGTTTCTAAGTCCGGCGTGAAAGTCAATTTTCGACTACACGTCGGGCATTTCCCCGATCCAAGAAACCTCGGCTACCAGCAACTGTGAAGGCCAAACCTTCGGTTGAGGGCTTTCGCTGAGGTTTTTTCCCGTTAAACTCATTACTATAAGGTTCCCGAACCAAGCTGAAAGCCTGGGTGGGTGCTGCCATTTAAAAGTACAGTCGGGATAACAGACTTATTGATAGATTTAAAATCTAACTCGCTAACATAGGAAAGACATAGGAGATAGGCTAATGGTCAATTTAGGATTGAACTGGAGCAGCCTGCTAGGGATCATCCTAGCAGTAGCAGGGGCAGGACTGTACTTTCTGCGATCGTGGCGTCCCAAACTAGCCCGAGACCACGATATTTTTTTTGCAGCAGTCGGTCTGCTGTGTGGCGGTATTCTGTTATTTCAAGGATGGCGGCTCGATCCCATTCTGGCCTTCGGTCAGTTCTTACTCACCGGTTCGGCAATATTTTTTGCAGCCGAAAGCATAAAGCTGCGGGGAGCGACCACAGCCCAAGCCAAAAGTCGCGCCCAATACGTAGATGAAGAACGACCCGTCAGCAACGCCTACGCTTACGAGGGCTACGATAGCGATATCGACCAGCTAGAACCAGAAGAAGAGTACCCGCAGCGTCCCCGGATTAGGGGCAGCCAAGACTACCGTTCTTCGCGGGAAACCTACGACGACGAGCCGCGCCGTCGTCCTTCGAGTCGCAACGGCAGCATTAATACATCCAAGCCAGACTCGATGGTCGATCGACCATCGCGCAAACGTCCTTCCCGCCCTGAAACCGCGCCCGCGCAAGATTCAGACAACTGGGACATTTCAGACAACCCCGAAGAAAGACCGGCCCGCAGCCGCAACCGTCGCCCCCCCGCTTCGGAAAACCCGAGTTCCGACACACCGCCGAGAACCAAAAAAACCCGTCCTGCGGAAGGGTCGAGGTCTCGCCCCAGCACCACCCGCGATGTGGAAGCACCTCCGTCAGACTACGTGGAGTACCGACCAGTGGAATACCCGGAAGACCAACCGGATAATTCTCCTAGTTTCGACAAATAGGGAAATATATAGCATTTCGAGCGAAAGATGAGGTGCCGCTGGGCATCGGGCATCGAGCATCGGCCCGCGCAGGGCATCGGCCCGCGCAGGGCATCGAGCATCGGGCATAAGGCATACCTCATTACGCTTGAGAACCGCTATAAGTATGTGGGTGAAACTCAACATTTTTCGCGCCAGCAACGCAAAATATTAAGTTGCGTTTATCGATGCCCATCTACTTATAGCCTTTCTCAACAAGTTGAGATTTTAGATTTGAAATTTGAGATTGAAGGATTGAAGGATTGAGGGAGCGATCGGTCAAGGAAGCATTTCCTGCATTGTAAAAATTATTTTTTTGCTTGAGTGCTGTCCCCGAAGAGCGAGTATTGTACAAATCGCGATCGGGGACAGCACTCTTAATACAAAACACCAGATGCTCCCTCGGTCAATACCTCATCCGATTTTTCTTAAAATTGCGATGTTTTCAAATATTATAATATTTTTCAAATAACACCAGAATATGAAGATCGAGTTAGCTAGATCGAGTAAAATAAAAATAAAAACTAATACAAAAAACACTATTTAAAATATTTAATGATATTCCCAAGCAACGTGTTTTGCAAGTTTGTAGCGAGGAATTTGGTTCGTATTTTAGAAGGACTCAAGTCCTCACTACAAACCTGTGCGATCGCCCAAAATACAACTTGTGGAACAAACAAAAAATATAAAAGTCTCAAATATGAAATCTCAAACCTCGAATCAGCAATATGCCAATACTACAAATAGGAGATCCCGCGCCTTGGTTTTCCATAGCTGCCTCCAATAACCCCTTATTTCATTTCTCGACGGTTGGCGGCCGACGAAATGTGCTATTTTTCTTTGCCAGCACAGCTTTCGCAGAAGTTCAAGTTATGCTCAAAAGCTTTGAAGAACTTTCAGCAGAATTCCAAAACTTGCAAGTACCGCTGTTCGGAGTTAGCGTTGATGCTGCAGACAAAGAACAAGACAGACGGACAACAATTGCTCCGTCATTCATCTTTTTCTGGGATTTTGATAAAAAACTCAGCCAACAGTACGGCGTTTGCCGAGATATCGAAGAAAATGGAGTAGCCGGAGTTCACTATGCACCTCAAACTTTTGTTCTCAACGAAAACCTTCAGGTAATTAACATTGTCCCGATGGGAGATCCCCACCAACACGCGCTGCAAGTATTGGATTTTCTCAAAAATTTGCCGCCCTTAGAGACAGCCCGACAAGCCACTCGACACGCCCCCGTCTTAGTAATTCCTAACGTTTTGGACAAAGCTTCTTGCGGCGCTTTGATCGATTTATACAAAACTCACGGCGGCAGTCCCTCGGGCTTTATGAGGCAAATAGACGGGAAAACTGTTGGCATTCATGACGATAATTTTAAGAAACGCCGGGATTTCTATATTGAAGACCCCGAATTGCAGCAGCGATTGAGTGCGATTATTTTGCGCCGGGTGCAGCCGGAAGTTGAAAAAGCTTTCCAGTTTACAATTACTAGGTTTGAACGGTATTTGGTAGGCTGTTACGATGCTGAGAGTGGCGGTTATTTCCGGCCGCACCGCGACAATACGAGCAAAGGTACTATGCACCGCAGATTTGCGATGACTCTCAACTTGAATCCGGCGGAGTATACGGGGGGATTTTTGCGGTTTCCTGAGTACGCGCCGCACGGTTATAAAGGGGATTTTGGTACGGCGATTATTTTTTCGTGTTCTCTGCTGCACGAAGCAACACCGGTGATTAGCGGGCAGCGTTTTGCTTTGCTGTCTTTTTTCTATGGCAATGAGGATGCTAAGGTGCGGCAAGCTAATGTTCATTATATCGATCGCCCACTCGATTCTAGAATTGCCGAAACTGCTGGAAATTCGTAGTTTACTAACAAAAAACTGGCCGCGTGGCGATCGACCAATTCTCCCAAAACCCAGCCGCAGGTGAAAAATTCAAGCAATCTCAAGCTTCAATTTTTCATTACCCTCGCGCAAGTCCTAAAATAATTAGAGGTAGCAGTTAGCATTAGCCCAAAAAGCTAACTGCTACCTGTTGGCAGTTAAATACTAATTCACGACCATGAATTTAAAACTTTTAAGTTTAGCAGTATCAGGAATTGTCACAATTGGGGTTGCAGCCAGCCCTGCTGCGGTTGTTGCTGCGATTCCGGGACGGCCGGAGGCTGATTTAAAGGAACTTAACTCGGTGCATTTCCCAGGTGCGATCGCCCAAAATAATGCCGAAGAACAAATCAACATTCGAGTCTACGAAAAAGCAAGTCCGGCGGTTGTCACCGTCGATACAGATAAATCTAACGGTAGCGGCACAATTATCAGCCCCGACGGCATGGTGTTAACTAACGCCCACGTTGTTTCCGCAGGCGGTACCGTGAATATAATTCTGTCAGACGGCAAAAAAGTTGTCGCCGATGTGGTCGGATTTGGCGAAGATGGTCTAGACTTAGCGGTCGTAAAGATTCGCGGTCAAAACAATTTGCCCACAATTCCGATCGCCCGTCCCGGTTCGGTGAAAGTCGGACAACAAGCATTTGCGATCGGCAATCCCTTCGGTCAATTTCAAGGTACTTTGACAGTCGGAATAGTCAGCCGCATTGACCCGCAGCGGGGCTTAATTCAAACCGACGCAGCCATCAATCCCGGCAATTCAGGAGGCCCGCTGCTCAACAGTTCTGGAGAATTAATCGGCGTCAATACTTCTATTTTTACTCGCGGTCAAGGTGGAGGCAATATCGGTATCGGTTTTGCAATTTCAGCAGACAAAGTACCGGGTTTCCTGACAGCGGTGCGAGAAGGGCGAGCTCCCCGCGTTGCTCAGAGGCGATCGCCCTTTGGCAACAAATCACCTCAAAAAGTTGCGTTAAACGGGCCCGCCCTGAGCGGCAAACTCACCACCCAGTCTAGCGTTCTCCCCGCAGACAACAGCTTTTTTGACCTCTACTCCTTTGAAGGAAAAGCGGGCCAGGAAATCACAATTGAAATGACAAGTCAAGAAATTGACCCTTATTTAATTTTGCTCGGGCCCAACCAGCGCGAAATCGCGCAAGACGATGACGGTGCAGGTAGTAAAAACGCCAAAATAACGCTCAGGCTGCCAGCAGACGGCACTTACACCCTACTGGCAAATTCCTACCAAGCTAGGCAGTCCGGGGCTTATACGTTAGAACTGAAAGCGAGTGCTCCTACGGCACCTTCTCGGGCGATTTTGCAAGAAGAAGGCGCTTTAGTCGCAGGCGGCCCGGTATTGCCGTCTGATAACAGTCTGTATCGAGAGTATACTTTTGAAGGTCGATCGGGTCAGTCTGTAACCATTTCCCTAGAAAGTACAGATTTCGATCCCTATGTGGCTATCTTTAGCCCCAACGGCCGATTGCTGGCAGAAAATGACGATGTGAGCGATGAGACTAAAAATGCGTTTCTGAGTGTCACTTTGCCCGCTACGGGTCGCTACCGCGTAGTTGTCAATGCTTTTGATGCTTCGGGCCGGGGTCGTTATACTCTAACTGTCCGTTGAAAATTGGGAATTGGGAATTGGCCAAACAGGGAATTGGGAATTGGGCAAACAGGGAATGGGGCATTGGCCAAACAGGGAACTGGGCATTGGCAAAACAGGGCATCTTGCCCGATCGCGACTTGTCCGCTGGCGAAGCCGAAGCAAGTCGAAGCAAGTCGAAGGGTAGGCATTGGTCGAATTATTTTGATTCTTCCTTCTTCCTGATGACTAATAACCAATAACCAATAACCAATAACCAATAACTAATAACCAATAACTAATAACCAATAACCAATAACCAATAACTTCTTCCCTCTTCCTTCTTCCCTCTTCCTTCTTCCTTCTTCCTTCTTCCCTCTTCCTTCTTCCTTCTTCCTTCTTCCTTCTTCCTTCTTCCTTCGTTGCAAATCGAGGTAATTCATGCGTCAATTTAGATTTTGGGCGATCGCGCCAATTGCTTTACTAGCTACTTTTTCTAGCAAGCCGACTTTCTCGGTGCCAGTTTCAAACTCCCAAGGAGTTGCTAACAACAGTTCTACCCTAATTTCAGCAGAATTGCCTCAAAATTCACCTGATGCGAGTTCTACAAGCAAAGCTGTTTTAGCTCAAGCAAGCCCCAAGCCTTCGCCAACTCTGAGCCCAACTGTCGAACCTTCGCCAAGTCCAGCAGGGGGTTCGTCTAAGGTCATATTAGATCAAAAGGGAGAACTCAGCCCTGCTAAGTCTTCTGTACTGCCCTCGGACAGCAGTTTGTACGACGAGTATACCTTTGAAGGGAATCAGGGTCAGAAAGTGGTTATTAGCGTAGAAAGTAGCGAATTTGATACTTATCTGGCTATTTTCAACTCCAAGGGCGAGCTACTTGCAGAAAATGATGATGTAACGCAGCAAAATTCCAATTCAGAGTTGACTGTTACTTTATCTGCGAGCGGTCGCTACCGCGTCATTGTCAATGCTTACGATGCGCCTCCCAAAGGTAGAGGTAAGTACAGTTTGACCGTCCGCGAAACAGCACCAGATTAATTGTCTAGAAATCGATTATCTATTTCTAAAATTCCTCGATCTGCGAGTTACAAACCAGGGTCACAATTACAGGTTAAATTTGCAACAACTTAACTCTATTTCCGCTTTTTCAAAGCAGAGATTCAGGTAAAAAATAGATAATTATCTATTTTTTATATCGTGTGCGGTCGATTGAAAAAGATAAAATTGGTTCGTAGTGCGGAATGCGAGTCCGCACTACGAACGGTTTTTGTTACGATCGCCGATCGAACACGATATTATATCAATTCCAGTTACACTCATACATGATGTTAACAGTCAACAGTCAACAGTTAACAGTCAACAGTCAACAGTCAACAGTTAACAGTCAACAGTCAATTTACTATTCCGATGAAAAGAGGATTTGATATTACGCATGGGTTGCCAGAAACCGAGTCTTTTAACAAAAAAACTTGGTGACAGCCAGAGAATCGTTAAATAAGCAGGTTTCCTAGCATTTTTAGCGCAGATGGCGATCGATTTAACGCAGGCCGAGCCAAGTGAAAAAATCCTGGCGCGTGAAGAATTCTAGCAGCAAAAGTGCCACGAATCCCACCATCGCAAATCGTCCGTTGATTCTTTCGGCGTAAGCATTCCAGCCAAAGGCTGGTGCTGCTGGTGTTGGGGTATTTGGGGCTGTTGGTTGGGGAGATGGAGGTGTTTTAGCAGTCATTTAAATGTTTTGAGTTGCGAGTTTTGAAACAAGATTTTTTGGAAGTTTTGCGATCGCACAACTTCCAATTTACCGGAAAATGACAGCCGATCGCTAATCTGCTAAATTTTCTAAATTTTGAACCGATTCGATCAGATTCCGCACAGTTTCGGTACCTTCGGAAGGCTCAAAAAATAGGGGGAATTTGCCGCGAGCGATCATTCTCAAGCCCAAGGGGCCGAGACTGAACAAACCTTTAACGTCGCGGAAGTAGTTTCCTACTACTTCGATCCCAAATTTGCGCTCGTCTATCCAACCGCCTTCTTTGACGAGTTCGATCAATACTTTGCGGTGGCGGATCGATCGACTGGCTTGGTCGTCTTTGCGATCGAGAATCTCCTGCTTAATTTTACCAATTTGATCCATCGGCGCAACTTCCATCGGGCAAACCGAGTTGCAGTAATAACAGCGGGTGCATCCCCACACGCCGGAAGTACCTTCGTTGTATTTTTCGAGCCGGTTTTCGGTTTCGCTATCGCGGGAATCGGCGATCGTGCGGTAAGCTTTCGCGAGGGCGTGGGGGCCGACAAATTCTGGGTTGACTTCGCGGGCGTTGCACTCAGAATAGCACGCGCCGCAGAGGATGCAGTTGCCTGTTTGGTCGAGTTTCGATCGCTCTTCGGGAGTTTGCAGAAATTCCCGTTCGGGGATTGCTCGCGAGGCGGTACTGACATAGGGTTCCACAGCTTCTAGGTTGTCCCAAAAACTGGTCATATCAACAACCAAATCTTTAATTACCGGCATATTTCCCATTGGGGCGACGGTAATTTCTGGGATAAAATCCGCAGGCTGTTCTGTCGAACTGGAATAAGCTATTTTTTGCAGTCTGGCGAGTTCGCTACCGACATTTTCTTTGCAAGCTAAGGCCGATCGCCCATTAATTCGCATCGAACAACTGCCGCAAATTGTGTTGCGACAATTTTTCCGAAAAGCTAAAGTGCCGTCCTGTTCCCACTTGATACTGTTGAGGCAGTCTAGGATGGTATTGCTTTCTTCCACCTCTAGGGTGTAAGCGCGAACGCGGGGAGCCTCGTTTTGATTTTGGCGGACTACGTTAAAGCGGACTTGCATATTTTGATTAAGAAATTTAGTGTCTATTTTAAACGTGATTTATTGATGGTATCAAAAGCTATTAATTCTTTTAACATATACCTCAAGTAGTAGATTTAACTAATTTTTTTATTGTTTGGTAACAGGGAATACTTCCCAAGTCATAAATCATCAATTACAACTTTTTTTAGCGGATTTTTGATGGGTTAATGGAAGAGAGAAGTAATTGATCGGTGGAGTTAGCGAGTCGGAGGTGCTGTGATGTCTAGCTTGTTTGTTTTAACTTTTATGTTTTCAATGCCAGCTTTTTGTCTGGGTTTGGTGAATCCGCAATGGGTGGGAATGGGCGATCGCAAGCTATCTGTGAGTTTATACGGCGTTTTGATGGCAGTTTCGTTTGTTTTGGTGGGAGTGACAGCACCTAAGCCGCCGCAGCCAGTTGCTTCGGCACTGCTAGCCTCAACTGAACGGTCAGAATCTAAAGTAAGCCCACTTTTGCGCTGAACGTAGCTGCCCGTACACCTCACTTTTGTGGCAGCGTTACGAAAAATTTTACCAGGAGTTATGCCAGGTTAGGGCGATAAATCGGTTTTTTTCACGAAAACTACGATCGCCAAAAACATCAGTTAAGGCCTTGATTTTTTCGGTAATCTTACTGATGTGAAGAACGCAAATCGATCGGCTAAAATGGGTAATTGTTGAGCTTGCGGTGCAGGTGCATCTATGACTTACAGCTTGAGAATTGTCGATTTGCCAACCAGCGAACGGCCGCGGGAACGGCTGATGGCGGGTGGCCCGAAAAGTTTGGCAACGGCGGAATTGATTGCGATTCTGCTGGGTACCGGTCAGGGACAGGGCAAACTTTCGGCTGTAGGGCTGGGACAGTATATTTTAAATCAGTTGAGCCAGCACCAACGTGACCCTCTGGCGGTGCTCCGCAGTATTAGCGTTCAGGAGTTGACTCAAATTCACGGGATTGGCCCTGCTAAGGCGACTTCGATTTTGGCTGCGGTGGAGTTGGGGAAGCGGGTGTTTCAGTCGCGACCGCCGGAAATGGCTGTGGTTGACTCTCCACAAGCGGCTGCGGATGCTCTGAGTCAGGATTTGATGTGGCAGTCTCAGGAACGTTTTGCTGTGGTGCTGCTGGATGTAAAAAATCGGCTGCTGGGAACTCAGGTAATTACGATCGGTACAGCTACCGAAACTTTAGCTCACCCTAGGGATATATTTAGAGAAGTGATCCGCCAAGGGGCGACGCGGGCGATTATCTCGCACAATCACCCCTCGGGAATTGTCGATCCGAGCCCGGAGGATATTGCTTTGACGCGACAGTTGCTGGCGGGAGCGCAGTTTTTGTCGATTCCGCTGTTGGATCACTTAATCTTGGGAAATGGCGATTTTCTGAGCTTGCGGCAGACTACGACACTTTGGGAGGAGTATCCCCAGGGCGATTGAACTCTTATTCTTAACTAACTCGATTGCTATGATTAGTTATTTGTATATTTGGCCTGTCCGAGGGCTGAATCAACCGTCATTGTAGGATATTTTTGAGGCTGGAGTCCCGGAGGAAAGCCTGTTTTGGCTGAATGTCGCTGCTGATACTTAGTTGCGCTCGCAACTCGGTTAATCTAGTATAAGTAAGCTGAAGAGGTCGCTAATTCGATTTTTTTTGAGCATACTAAACATATACTAAACCAGCACCTAAATACCCAATACTTAAGAAATTATTAAATTGGGTGTAAAATACACGGCGTGGTGATAGGAGAAAAACTGTGTTTCTGAGACTTGCAGAACAACACCGTAAATTCGTCCAAGATTTGGTAATGAACCTTCAGGCTTTGGCGATCGTGCTAGAGCGTAGGGGTTATTTGGCATCCTGCTACACTTGCGGGGGTCAGATGAACAGTGCCTCATTTATGGTCAGTTTGACGGACAACCATCTGATTCGATTTTTAGTGTCAGATTACGGTATCACTTGGACGGAGATGCGGGACGATCGCGAACTGATGAAACTTGAAGGTGCCGAAGCGATTAGTCAGTTACAAGAACTGGCAAATCTGGTGAAGTATCACATCCAACCTGCGGAAGCTACTTTGGCGACGGCGCAGTGAGTTTAGCGACGGTACGGTTCCGAGGTAGGCCAAGCCCGAAATTCGGTGCTTGTCTGCTACAACGGCAACCCCCAACGATTTAATTGAGAGGATTTAAAGGTTGTAGACTGATGGTAGCTCAACCGACAAGGGTGCTTTGAGAGTGCCTTCAGACATTCAGTTTAGCGCTGAGTCGATCGAACTCCCACCAGTCAGACGGCATAGTTTATGCAATTCGCCTCAAACTTGGAACCCCTAGTTTTTAGGTGCTGCAGTTGACTCTCCCTTGAGAGCGATCGACAAAATGTAGAAGTGCTACTGCTCGTCTGCTGCGATGTTAATTTCCCACTTTGGCCTTCAAAAGTCAAGGAATTGCAATTAACTTTGAGCAGGCAGGTCAAATTTAACATCCAGAGTGAGGATGAGGCTGTGAAGATTGGGCGAAAAGCCGCTCCGGGGTGTGAAGTACGGGCAAATAGGGTTTATTTTTGCTTTTCGATTTAGCTGATAAAGCTAACAAATAATTAACTTGAAACAGCATCGCTGCTGTAAAAATCTCACAGCCGGCTTTAGCCGGCTAAGTTTTGTGTAAGTAAGGGCTTGTGGGAAATATTTTGCGGTGTTGTTAAACAACTATTAGAAGTGCGCGATCGCGCTTGCCAACTCTTTTATAATATTTTAATGATGAGTCCGAAAATATCGATCGCCAAGCTGGGAATCAAAATCAAATGGTAAATTTAAGCGAACTTCTAGAACCAATCGCCAGTCAATTTCGCAGCCTGGGAATTCCCGAACCAATTACCCATTGGGGACATCCTGTAATGATGGGGATCGTGATTGTAGCGATGGGCAGTTTTGTCGGCTATACAGGATGGCAGGGACGCTTGGCCGCCGATAAGGATGTCGCGCTCAAAAGTCGATCGGATCACCGCAAGCTTGCACCGTGGATGTTTCTATTTTTAGCTTTGGGCTACACTGGTGGACTGCTGTCGCTGGTGATGCAGCATCAGCCCGTGATGGAAAGCCCGCATTTTTGGACTGGTTCGACAGTGCTGGTTTTGCTGGCTGTTAGCAGCTTAATTTCGCTGACTGGTTTTGGGGGGAACAAGCTAGCACTGCGCGCGGTTCACGCTTATTTAGGCACGACGGCTTTAGCACTTATGGTACTGCACGCAGCTTTCGGTTTAAAATTGGGTCTGTCTATTTAGAAGAGGAAGAGGAAGGGTTCGGGGAAAGGAAAGAATGTAAAAAAAGAAATTTTGCCATAACTCGCGCAGGGGTAGCCAGAAACCGGGTTTTTTAGCTAAATACACGGCGTTTAGCTTTTTACCCCGGTTGAAAAACCCGGTTTCTTTGGTAAGGAGTTGATAAGTCCCGCATCGGTTTCCCTGAAATATTCCCCTCTGATATCGTTCTCTCAACAGTCAACAGTCAACAGTCAACAGTCAACAGTCAACAGTCAACAGTCAACAGTCAACAGTCATTCCGGTGTTACCGGAATTGATATGAGTTTCTAATTAATGAATCAAGCAACGGGTGTCATTTTCTGTCTAGCCTACATTCTGGGATTGATTTCTACAGGAGTTTTTTGGGGTAGATACGCGATACTAGCTTTGGGAATCGCCGTCGCAATCGCGATGCCTAAGTTGTTGCTCAAGCATACTAAAAAACATTTTAAAACTACTAAAAAAAGACGCACCAGAACTCCTAAAAATGCTATAGAAGAACCCTTAGAGACGAGGGAAAAATTGAGTTTGTTGGAGGTGCTGCCGAGAGCAAAATGGGTTTGGCCAATGGCGGGTTTGCTGGCATTTTTAGCTAGCTTTTATTTGGTATTTCGATCGCCCCAACCGGCAATTAATGACATCAGCAAATTGATTCCGGCGGAGGGAAACACTCAAGAAGTCGTAGTGACAGTTCGCGGTAGAGTGGCGAGTAACCCTCGATTAACCCGATCGGGCCGATCGCAATTTTGGCTAGACACAGATGTAGTTAGCGGAATCAACGGTAGCGACGGAGGAGTAGTCGTCAACCGCCCTGTATCAGGCAAACTCTACGTTACAGTGCCTCTACTGCAAGCAACGGGCTTGTACGCCGACAATACGATCGCAGTTGTGGGATCGCTATACAAACCACAGCCGCCCTCGAATCCGGGGGCTTTTGATTTTCGAGCATATTTAGCCCGAGAAGGGGCTTTTGCAGGGCTCAAAGGGCGTCAGGTTGACTGGAAGAGAGAAAAGGCGATCGCCGATGTCAATCGAGTTAACAGCACAACTGGCGCTTTCTGGGAGTCAACCGGGATGCAGCCATCGCCAATTCAAGCGATGCGGATGCGGATCGCGCGATCGCAATTATCGCATTTGAATGTTCCCGAAGGGCCGCTAATAAGTGCGATCGCCCTCGGTAAACAAACCGTCGATTTACCTTACAACATCCGCGACTATTTTGTGCAAGCTGGATTGGCCCACGCGATCGCCGCTTCGGGCACTCAAGTTTCAATGGTTTTGGCTTTAGTTATAGCTTTAACCAAGCGTTTTTCCAAACAGTTACAATTTGGATTTGGCGTAGGCGCTTTATTTTTGTTGGTAGCACTAACAGGCTTTGAAGCTTCAATATGCCGCGCCGCACTGATGGGATTTGGCACATTATTTGCTTTGGTGTTAAGCCGCGAAGTTAAGCCATTAGGATTGCTGTTAATCGCTGCGACTATTTTACTGCTAGTTAACCCTTTGTGGATTTGGGATTTAGGTTTTCAACTGAGTTTTTTGGCTACTTTGGGATTAGTGGTGACAGCGCCGCCGCTGATGGCAAAGTTAGACTGGATGCCGCCCGCGATCGCTTCAATTGTGGTGGTTCCGATCGCAGCTTCAGTTTGGGTGCTGCCGCTGCTACTTTACGTTTTTAGTGTGGTATCACCTTATAGCATTTTAGTCAATATTATTGCGGCTCCTTTGCTGTGGATTTTGAGTATTGGCGGGATGGTTAGTGCTTTAGCAGGATTGATTTTTCCGCCGGCGGGAAGCGTTTTAGCGCAACTGCTGGACTATCCGGCAAAGGGCTTAATTGCGATCGCCCAATATTTCTCGCAATTGCCCGGTAATTCGGTAGCTGTCGGTCAAGTATCGGTGTTTCAGTTAATCGCACTTTACAGTTTAATCTGTTGGGTTTGGCTGGGGGGAAGTTCGGCAACGAGCAATGTGCGGGATGTGACGGATGTACGGGATGTCACTAATAGAAGAAGCAAGACAGAAAAAGGAGGGAAGCAGGAAGTAGGAAGAGGGAAAAATCAGGGAAAGGGGAGAGGGAAGCAGGGGAAAAGCAGAGTTATTCGGCTGCGGATTTCTGCGGCTTGGATTTTCCCGCTGGCGCTAATGGCGGGAATTGCGATCGTAGTTTTGCCTGCTTGGCACGTTAAATCATCTGTGTTTAAAGTTACTTTGCTGGCGACATCTGGCGATCCAGTTTTGGTAATTCAAGATCGGGGAAAAGTGGCGCTAATTAATAGTGGTGATGAAAATACTGTGAAGTTTACAGTGTTGCCTTTTTTGCAGAAGCAAGGTATTAATTCTGTGAATTTTGCGATCGCCACTCACGGTCATTTAGGTTTGAGCGGCGGTTGGGGAAAATTACTAGAACGCTTGCCCATTAAAACATTTTATGATAATAAAGATTCCAAACAAATTCACCGCGGCAACGATGATAAATTTATGACGGCTGTGCAATCTCGGCAAGGCGTTTACTTTCTTTTAGAAACTAACAGCACAATCGATCTGGGTTCGACGCGGTTGCAGTTCTTGGATGCAGAGATTCCGGTAGTAGAATTATTGGTGAGGGGGCGTACTTGGTTGATTGTCGGTGACATGACACCGGAAGCCCAAAGTATGTTATCAAAAAGATTAGCAGCCGCAGGAACATTCAAGGCGGCGCAAGTGCTGTTGTGGTCGGGAAAAACCCTGACAGCCGAGTTATTGGAGGCAGTTGGGCCGCAAGTGGCGATCGCCTCTGCAGACGAAATCGACCCAGAAACCGCAGCCAAACTGCACCAAAGCAAAACCCGGATTTTTTGGACGGGGCGCGACGGAGCTCTTCAGTGGACACCCACAACGGGATTTAAGACGACTCTGGAATCAGAAGAAAATCAAACTTCTTTTCTCTAAGGATTTACAAAGTGGGGCACTGTGCGGTAAGATACTTTTAGCTCGCATCTCAATTTAATTGGAGAGGTGGCAGAGCGGTTGAATGCGGTAGACTCGAAATCTACTTTAGGAGCAATCTTAACGTGGGTTCAAATCCCACCCTCTCCGTCCTAGAACACTTACCAAACCAGGCTTGGGCACTATCAGCTTCCTCCGCCACAGCTTCGGTTTAATAGGTAGCGGTATATATAAGTGGTACAGATACCACTTATATATACCGCTATTTTGTTTTTACACTGTTCGACCGTTATTTATCTATATCGTATCTTTATCAAAAAATAATATAGAACCCATTTGATATCTATTCTGCGTCAATCTCAGAAACCGGGTTTCTCTCTATATTTCTCGTAACCCAACCAAAAACTCCAAGAATACCCGGTTTCTCGCCATGAGCGTAAATCTCAGAAACCAGTTTCTCTCTATATTTCTCATCACCCAACCCAAAAACTCAAAGATATCAAATGGGTTCTATAAACACAATAACTAACCCTAGGGTGCTAATTCCGAATTACCTGCGCGGGCCAATTCCCTGCGCGGGCCAATTACCAATTACCAATTACAAATGCCCTGCGCGGGCCAATGCCCTGCGCGGGCCAATGCCCTGCGCGGGCCAATGCCCAATGACTAATCTTTTCATTTCCAATACCTGCGCCAGTGAAATAAATTCTCGCATAAATTCTGCATCAAAGTATTGCTGCGGAAGCGCTGCGACTCCCAAATAGTAGCAGTTTGACCGTTAATTGCCGAAAAACTCGACCAAATATAAGGAAGTTCCGCGATCGCCTCAACCTTCATCCCGTGACGCACAGCCAGAGCGATCGCATGAATCAACTCAGCAGCTTGCGGCCCCACAATACTCGCTCCCAAAATCTCCCCATTGCGACGCGCGACAATCTTACAAAAACCAGTAGTCTCCCCGCACATTTGAGCTCTTTCAACATTCTTAAAATATTCTCGACAAACAATCAAATCGTCTCCAAAACGACGCCTTGCTTGCGCTTCTGTCAAACCAACCCTCGCCAACTGCGGATCGGAAAAAATCGCCCAAGGAATCCCGCGATAATCTATTTGAAACAGCGGCAAAAACAAAGCATTTTTCACAGCAACCGCAGCTTCGGCATTAGCAATATGAGGGAACGGATAACCCCCAGCAACATCGCCGATCGCATAGATGCGCGAATTAGTTGTTTGCAATTTTTCATTTAAAATCAACCTGCGATTGTTAAATTTAACCCCAACCGCTTCGAGATTTAACGATGGAAAATTGTGTCCGCGGCCAGCAGCCAAAAAAATCTCCTCAGCTTCGATCGCCCTGGGCCCGGCTTGAATCCACTTTTTACCCTCAATCACCCGAGCTTGAGTCACCTCAGTAGA
The DNA here is from genome assembly GCF_963890365.1 of Tychonema sp. LEGE 07196. Taxonomy (NCBI): domain Bacteria; kingdom Bacillati; phylum Cyanobacteriota; class Cyanophyceae; order Oscillatoriales; family Microcoleaceae; genus Tychonema; species Tychonema sp. LEGE 07196. The sequence continues at coordinate 48,914 of NZ_CAWPRX010000176.1, forward strand.
AGTCAGAATGCGGACTCCAACCGCCTCCATTGCAGCTTGAACCAAGCCCGCAGCCTCCCGGTCTTCTTTGGCCAAAATCCGCGAAGCCTTGACCACAAGCGTCACAGCCACCCCTAATCGAGCAAAAGTTTGAGCCACTTCTACCCCGCTGGGATCGGCACCAACTACAGCCAAACTTTGAGGTAACTGTGGAAGTTTAGTCAATTGGGCGACAGTTTCCGAAGTAAAAAAGCCGACAGACAAAAGTCCTTCAATATTGGGAACCGTCGGTAAAGTTGGAGAAGCTAGCAAATAACAGCGCGATCGCAAAGATCGATCGCCCGTAACAAAAGCCAACTTCGGTTTTGCAACAAACTCGCCGCTACCAAAAATAATATCGACCCCGCGAGCAGCCAAAACGCCGAGATCGTCAATTTCTTCTAAATTAGAAACAACACCTTCAGTCCATTTGAACAGGCCATCTAAGGGCAATTCGAGCGGCACCGACGAATCAGCCACATCCGGGCGAACCCCCAACTGTAGGCGGCGAAGCTGCTGAGCAAAACGAGCAGCCTCGCTCAAAGTTTGGCTGTATCTCAAGCCAAAGTCGATCGACACCTTCTCCTCAATCGGCAAATCTGGCGAATTGCTTAACGGTTCCACTAAAGCAACGCGGGCCGGGAAATTAGTTGCCGTCAAAGCAGCATAACGTCCCGCCGGAGTTCCACCAATAATCACTAAATCATAATCAAGCATAAATAAAATTGTCAGTTGTCAGTTGTCAGTTGTCAGTTGTCAGTTGTCAGTAGTTATTGGTTATTAGTTATTGGTTATAGCAAGTTTAAAAATATCAGCGAACAACATTTATATTTCTATTTCTTTCTTCTCCTTCTTCTCCTTCTTCGTGTCCTTTGCGTCTTCGCGGTTCGTTCAAACAATCAATCAACAGCGCCAAGAGAATATATTACTTCCAAATAATTTATACAAGTGCGAGCATCTCCCTCGCAATGCAAGCAACATCCTCAAACTCCCAGCAACATCAGGCGATTCACAACCGACAACAGACATCCGCAAGTCCAGCAATCAGTCGCAGATTGTCCGCCTTCTCGCGCACGGCTACTCGAAAAAATCGATCGCCCAACTCAGGAAAACTCAAACAATCCCGAATCAAAATCCGGTGTTTTTCCAGCAGACTTTTTTGAATCGCAGCCACTGACAGCGACGACTCAACCAACAAAAAATTAGCCGCCCCCGTCCAAGGCCGCAAGCCAGGTAAATTAGCCAAACCCTCAAACAGCTCTTGGCGAGCCACAGGCAGCCAATCCCAAGTTTTCCGCTCAAAAGCAGCATCTCGCACCACAGCAGCAGCCGCCGCCTCCGCCAGAGCATTCACAGGCCAAGGATCGCGCCGCAACTGCCAGCGGCGGAGAATATCGGGATGGGCGATCGCACAGCCCATCCGCAGTCCCGGCAGAGAATAGAATTTAGTGAGCGATCGTAAAATCACCAAATTCGGAAACTCCTCAACAGCAGCGATCGAACTTTGCTGTTTTTCCGGTGGTAGAAAGTCCATAAAAGCCTCATCCACCACCACCATACCTAACTGCTCCACATAAGGCAAAATCGCCTCCCTACCGAACAGCAAACCCGTAGGATTGTGCGGGTTGTTCAATAGCAAACCTCGATCGGCCCCCAGAGCAAAAGGAACCGGGACAGCAGGAGAAAGAGAAACAAAAGAGCGGTTAGAAACCGACAAACCATCAGTTACTAACCCGCTCAAAAGCTCCTGGCCCAACGATTTGAGATCCAAAGGACAATCGAGCACCTGCGCCCCAAAAGCCGAAAGAGCCCGCCAGTAATCGCCAAAAGCCGGAGTCACCAAATAAGTAGCCTCCAGTTTCGACAAATCCCAAGCCGCCCAAGTCAACAATTCCGCCGAACCATTCCCCGGCAAAACCCAATCCGGGTCAACATTAAACGCCTCACCCAAAGCAGCCCTCAACTCTCCATAATCCGGGTCTGGGTAAGCCGTCAGACTGCTCGAGCGAGCTTTAATCGCAGCCAAGGCCGACTCAGGAGGGCCCAAAGGACTGATACTGGCAGAAAAATCGAGAATAGCAGAAGCTGGGCAGCCAGCTAATGCGGCTGCCCAAGCTAAATTCCCACCGTGTACAGGTCTGATCAAGACTCAGTTTGCCCGTTATTCGGCGTTTTTCGCCGGTGCAACTCTGTCCTTAAACAACTTCCCTGCAGAAAATGCAGGAACTCTGGTTGCCGGGATTTCCATCTTGTCGCCGGTTTTTGGATTGCGACCCTCACGGGCCTTGCGTTCCCGCGACTCAAACGAGCCAAAACCGACCAGCGTCACCTTGTCGCCCTCGGAGACAGCTTCCATGATTGCTTCCAAAGCAGCGCTCAAAACCGCATCTGCCTGTTTTTTAGTGACAGTAGCCTTTTCTGCCACTGCATCAACCAATTCACCTTTGTTCATTCCGAACTCCTTCTGGAATTTGTAAAATACGTCAAACCGAGTTCAACTATTAGCTGTGAGTGGTAACTGCATTGGGAGTTTGGATTTGGAGATTTGGGTAGTCCCCTATTGCTCCAGCCCGCTTCCCCCTGAAAAACTCCTGCTGAATACCAATTACCCTAGGATAATTGGTCAGAAAAGGAATTTTTGTTTTTAATTGCTGAAAACCCCACAGCATCTAATTTTCACTGCATTATTCTAAAGTCTTGCCGACCGTTATGGATCGGTGGAACCTTTAATTTATATGGAACTTGCCAACTTTTTAAATTAATACCCAAATTTCGTTAAAAAAATACCACTTTGGAGAGCCGATTTCTTGCCTCGGTGGATTTCAGAGCGGACAAAAGGAGAAATAGAAAGAACAAAATGTCATTTGTCAAGGGCTAAAGGATTTTTTTTTCCTTCTTCCTTTGTCCCTTTCCCTTTTCTGGGCAGGGCCGCCGGACTAACGCACTGCCAACTAAGAGGGCGGGCACTCACAGGCACCGCCCCTGACAACAGCCAACAGCCAACAGTCAACTGATACCATTTTTATAAAGATGTGCTATGGATGAAGTCTTAGCCCCCCCGAAATCGCGGGGGGGTTGGGGGGGTAATATCTAGCGCTACTTTAGAAAAATGGTATGACAACAGCCAACTGACAACTGACAACTGCCAACAGCCAACAGCCAACTGACAACAGCCAACAGTCAACTGCCAACAGCCAACTGACTACTATCTCGGTTGGACGGGCTGGCTGCGCTGCAACAGTTGGCGCGCGTCGGGACTGATGTTGTTTTGATAGCCAAAGTTCGATCGATCGCTATCATCCAAAATCTGCGGAGTCAGCAACACAATCAACTCCGCCCGCTGGTTGGCCTTAGTCGTGCTCCTGAACAGCGAACCGATAATCGGCAAATCTCCCAAAATAGGAATCTTGTTCGCCGTAACCCGTTCTTCGTCGCGGATAATCCCCGAAACAATCAAAGTCTGACCGTCCCGCAGGCGAATTAGCCCCGATTGCAAAGAGCGCTCGCCCAGCAGCCTGATAATATTGGTGTTCGCGCCCGTAGACAGTGCTTGCTCGTTGCCCGGTGTCCTGATCACCGGGTTCACCCGCAGAGAGACAAAGCCATTATCGTCAATTCGATCAATCGCCACCCCCAACTGCAAACCCGCCTTATCTTTGACCGCCGTCACCGTTGTGGTACTTGTATTGCCGGTAGTCTGCGTTTGCGATGTGACGTTACTGAGCACCTCATCAGTAATATTTACATTCGCCGTTTCTCCTTCTTGAACCACCAGAGTCGGATCGGTGAGGATTTTGGCATTCTGGCTTTGAATAGTTGCCCGCAACGCCGACAAGAACCTCCTCGGATATTGGAACAGCGGGAACAGGGCAAAAGTCGCACTTCCGGTAGAATTCACCGTTGCAGGGTCAAACGCCTCGTAGTCGCTAATCCCAACTCGCGCGGGGTCATTAGTAATCGGCGCTGTCGGCTGGACGAACAACCCGCCACCGAGTCCCGTGAGCGGTACGTTGATTAAATTTCCCCTAGGATCGTAGAAAGGTGTCCTGTTTTCTGTGGGAATGTCTCGGTTGCCGACAATGGGCCGAGCGCTGATCCCCCCAAGGTCATTAGGACCGGGCGGATTGATGCCGCCAAAATTGAGACTTGCTGCTCCGTTGTCATTGACAAAGAAATTGTTATTAATGCCGAAAGAGAAACTGCTGCTACTTTGGTTGTTTCCCAGCAAGTTGACATCGATCACCTTGACGTTGACAGCCACTTGACGGCGGCGCAAATCTAGCTGAGTCAAGAAAGCTACGGCAATATCGACTTTGCGCGGATCGCCCACCAAAGTGATCGAATTGAGTCGGGCATCCGCCAGCACCGACAGCCCCCTCAGCAACAGCGGCCCGTTGCCGTCCTTAGCGCCAATTGCCTTAATATCCGGTTCCCGAATTTCCACATCCCGCGCCGCATTTCCCTGGCCCACGGTTTGAATAGTCACCCGAGTAATCGGCAGTTGAGTTTCTGCACCTTGAGCGCTCAAAAAGTTAGCTGCATCGGTAGATCTGACTTGATTGAGCCGCAGAGTCCGAACGATAATATTGCGCGAGTCTAGGGGCAAATTAGAACCCACAAAAATGGTGCGCCCGACGCGGTTGGCTTGCAGTCCGCTGATCCGCAGCACGTAATTAAAAACATCCTGCACCGACTCATTTTCGATGTCCAAGGAAATCTTCGGCCCTTCATCGGAGCCTCCTGCTGCTCCCGGTGCGGCCGCCGGTTGGCCCGGCCCCGCCGCCCCGCCGCCTGTAAAAGCAATGTTCAATCCCGCAGCGCGAGCGAGCAGAGCTAAAACGTCTCGTACTGGGGCATCCCGCAGCACCAAGCGGGGGATGCGTTCTCCCGAACTCAGCTCAATATTTCCTACGCCGGGGGCGATGTTAGATACGGAGATATCTCCCAATGGCGGCGCTACAGCCCTGGGCACGAAAGGGGCAGCTTGATTGGTTTGAGATTGAATTTCGCTTGGTAGGGGCGGGCGATCGTCCCTAGTAACAGTAACTTCGGGATTTGGCAGCAGCACGCGCTCGTTTTGCGAGGTGCGGATTTGGGGAGCTGGCCGGGGAGCTGTTTGGTTCAGCGGCAGTCCCGGAGGCGGCGGGGGCAAAGCTTGGGTTTGGTTGAGCGCGGGCAATGCAGGCGCTGCTGCTTGGGTAGATTGCACAGTCCCGCCCTGTCCGGCAACGCTGAGGACGATGTTTTGGCCTTGTCCGGGCATAACTTGTCCGTTGGGAACTCCGTTGGTGCCGGCTACCACAACGCGGATGCTGTTAGCTTCTATCTGGGTGATTTCTACTGAGGAAATGCCCGGAGCTGGGTTATCTTGACGGAAGCTGTTGCCTTGGGACAAGCGGAGCTTGGTGTTGGTAATTGTGGCTTGGTAGGTATTGCCGCTGTTGATGGCGAAAACTTGCGGGCGATCGCCCTTTTCCGTAGCCAGGACAATATTTACCCCATTATTGGCTTGACTTACTTGCACTCCTGTGACTTGAGTCGGCGCTGCCGAGACTGGCGCTTGGGCGATTATAATTCCAGCAACGCTGCTGAAGATTCCACCACTTAACCGTAGATGCTGTTTCACGTTCTCTCCTCCACTACACTTGGTTATTTGTTGTTCGCAATCTTGACTAGCGAGCTTTTGGCACTAACTGAAACCTCTCTCGTTTTCAGCTTTTTTGAATTAAGAAAACAGGTATAATTAGGCACGAACTATCATTTCAAAACTCACAAAAAAAATTTTTGATATTTTTTTGTGAATCCAATCTTCAACATTTTGCCTTTAACCTTCTGCCGAAACAGCGAATTGAAATAGCTAAGGAATAGCAATTAAATAACTGTTATTCGTTCCGAGCATTACCAGGCCATTCCTGGTAATGCAGGGCCGGATACTCTGCCTCTTTTTGCCTCGCCACTTCTGGAGAGAAAAAAGTCTAGCCGATGTTTGAAGTTATTCAATTTGCGTTCCTAATATAGCCTTGCGAGCGAAAAATGAGGTGCGATGGGATTTTTCTTCCTAATGGACAATTTATGACTTATCTACAGCAATTCTTGCAGAATTTTTGGAATTGCTCGTTACCCGACTTTGCGAAAGTAACGCATATCCCGAGCAAGAGCCGACTTAGATAAACTGATTGCTATAGTACCCCGAAACCTGGTTTTTCACCAAAACACTAGCCAAAAAAATCTTGATTTCGGTAAAAAACCAGTTTTCTAGAGTCTTCTGTATAAGCCATGTAATTAAGGAGTTCATGTACCTCGCAGAAATTGAAAACCGCTATATCCGCTCGCCTAGCGCTATTTGGCAGGAATCGGAGCCGGAGTTGGCGGTTTTTCTTCTTGCTTTAACGGCAGGAGCGCGTACAAGTCAAAAGCCGTTTTAATTTTTGTTTGCGGCTGAGCTACTGGGATGATTTTCCCTTTCAAAAAATCGATTTCTATGGACTGATTTGATGCTAGCAATTCAGATTTCAAATTCCTCACTACTAACAGGGACTGCATCAACTCCAAACTACGCATAAAATTGCGGGTTTGAGCGAAATTGCCTTCAAACTCTACCTTATATTTTTTGCGCCTGAGCTTGCCAACCAGGGATGGCCCGAAGGACGTATCGTTGAGAATATCAGGGTCTGGAGCTCCCGCCGCAGTTGCTGTAGCTGGCGGCATATCCGGCTCAAATTTGGTAATTTTAGCCTTGAGGTCGTCTCCTTGCACGCCGGCGTTGATGCGATTAACCAGTTGGGTCATGTCAAGCAGCAGGGTGTTGGCGCTTCTATCGCTTGCAAACATTGCCGTCACTTGGGCGCGGCGCTGTTTTGCTTCTTCTTGCTTGGCTTCTGCTTCGGCCTTTTTTTGAATTTGAGCTTGCAATTGCACTTGCGTTTGCTTGCTTTCGACCAGTTTTTGCTTGAATTCGCCGCTTTTTTGGAATTCTGGGAGTACGAACTGGTAGCCTAGGTAGCCGGCCACGCCGAGGCCGAGAACCGCGATGCCTATGGCTTGGATTTGGGGTGTCAGCTTAATGCCGAATATTTCCTTACCCCCTGTCTCTTCTGCTCCGCTGGGAATAAACTCGTTTGCTGCTGTCATGGTTTTTTCACTTCTCCTGTTTGTGATTCTAGTATTCCTTTTTCTTGAAGTGTTTCTATCCGTATTGCTAGTCCGTCTGCTTTCTTGTTCCGCAGTTCGGGGAGCAACTCGGAGGCTCCAGTCGGGCTGAGTGTGGTTTCAATTTTATATTCCACCACTGGTCGGAGTTTGGGAAGTTCTGCTGCTGATTCGGTTGGGTTGCGTACTTGTAATTGTGTGGGGTTGTTTTTTAATGTGGCCGCTACCAGTTTGGTATCGGTGTCGAGGAAGAAAGGAGAGCGCTGGACTAGCAGAATAAAGTCGTTAACTTGAGCAAAGGTAGTTGCTATCCCTGAAATTTGTACTTTTGCAGTTTGGGGCGGGACGACGGGGGTGGGAGCCTGTC
>NZ_CAWPRX010000177.1:0-56331 GCF_963890365.1 Tychonema sp. LEGE 07196
AGTCATCGAAATATACAATTTCAATCTATAGCGGTGCGATCGCGTGGTGCCATGCCCGATGCTTTTAGGCCCTGCGCGGGCCGATGCTTTTAGGCCCTGCGCGGGCCGATGCCCCATGCCGGATAGTACCTCATACCAGAGGTCGAAAGGCTATAGTAGCAACTTACTCATACCATTTGAGATTTGAGATTTGAGATTGGGATTACTGACTGGATAGGGGTTTTAAGTTTTTCTAAAGTTGCATCTTTTGGGTAAATCGGTCTGAAAATTCTTGAGAAAAGCTGACAATTCACCCCTAGCTAGACTCTGATGCGGTAATTGTGGAGAGGAAATCCGTTAGCGCAGCCCTCGAAGAGGATCGCCCTTATCCCTTATCCCTTGTCCCTTGCCTTGTCTCCCCAGCAGAAACAATTATGCCATCCCCAACTCTCAAATATGCTTACTTTCCCGGTTGCGTAGCCCAAGGGGCCGCCCGCGAACTTTACCAGTCTACCCAAGCGCTGACTCAAGCCTTGGGCATTGAACTGGTGGAACTCAAGAAAGCTTCCTGCTGCGGTTCTGGCACTTTTAAGGAAGATTCGCAGTTGCTGGAAGATACCGTCAACGCCCGGAATATTGCTTTGGCCGAGCAACTGAATCTGCCTTTACTCACCCATTGCAGCACTTGTCAAGGGGTAATCGGTCATGTGGACGATCGCCTCAAGGAATCCCAAAAGACCGATCGACCTTACCTCGAAAAAGTCAACGGTTTGCTCGAAAAACAAGGCTGTTCGCCCTACCAAGGCAGTACCGAGGTAAAACATCTGTTGTGGGCGATCGTTGCAGATTACGGCCTGGAGGAAGTGCAGAAGCGAGTCACCCGCAAGCTGTCCGGTTTGAAGTGCGCGTCTTTTTACGGGTGCTATCTGCTGCGAGCTCAGGAACATTTGGCTTACGATGACCCGCACCAACCCGAATCGATGGAAAATGTGTTTCGGGCGATCGGCGCAACTCCCGTTTACTATCGAGGGCGGACGCAGTGCTGTGGCTGGCCGCTGGCGAGTTATGCCACTAACCAATCTTTTGCGATGGCTGGAAAACACATTCAAGATGCTCTTGACAATGGCGCTGATTGTATGGTAACTCCTTGTCCGCTTTGTCATTTAAATTTGGATTCGCGACAGCCGGAAGTGGAAAAAGCGATCGATCGCAAATTGGGTTTGCCGGTGCTGCATTTGCCGCAATTGGTGGCTTTGGCTTTGGGCGTGAATCCGAAACAACTGGGACTCGATCGGCATATTGTTTCCACTAAGCCTGTGTTAGACAAATTAGGCTTTTAGTCGATCGATTTGCACCAGTTTGCAGCAAGCCCTAATTATAAAAAAATTTGCAACAGTTGGTATAGAAGACAGTTCACCCAAATCTTTTCTAAAAGCCATAATCTCAAACAACAAGCCCTTACAACTGTTGCACCAGTTGGGGAAATCAGCATAAAAACTTGAGTTTTTACTCAAATCAAATCCGGTTAGATCGGAATTATACAGAGCCCGCGAGCCGAAAGCCCGATCGGACTCATACATTTTTGAGTCAATACAAGATACAGACAAAAAAACAGTATACTATTATACAAAATAGTTTTAAGACTTCCTAACTTCCTAGTTAGAGACAAGGAACAAGCAATGAAACGAAACCCAATAAATCTCACACGTTCGGTATTAATATGGGCAATGCTAGGAATAATTTGTGGTTTATTTGCTGCAAGTTATTGGATATGTTTGTCTTACATGATGCGGGGATTTGAAAATTTTAGTGGAGGTTATCTACTAATCGTCATGCCCCTGACTGGTTTGCTCATCGGTTTGCTCATTCATTGGCTGGGAAATCCTGGAGAAATTGGGTTGATTATTGACAATATTCATCTCAAGGGTGGGCGATTACCAATGAATGAAAATCCTTCGATGATTCTGTCATCGCTACTCAGTATTGCCAGTGGAGGAAGTGCTGGCCCAGAATCGCCAATGGTGCAAGTCACAGGTTCAATTGGTACCTGGTTAGCCGATCGCTTTAAATTAAGCGGAGAAGCACTGCGAACTTTGAGTCTTGCTGGTATGGCATCTGGTTTTACAGTTTTGTTCGGCGCTCCTTTAGGCGGTACTTTTTTTGCTTTAGAAATCCTGCATCATCAGAATGTTGTAGAGTATTTTGAAGCAATATTGCCTGCGGTAGTGGCAAGTTGTGCAAGTTACACCATCTTTGTCGCAATTACCCAGCTTGGACTTGGGCCTACCTGGCATTTTCCTCATTACAATGTGGACAGCCTTTATGACTTTGGCGCAGCGATTGCTTATGGAATCGTAGGGGCGATTATGGGGTGGTTTTTTATCGCTGTATTTCGCAGTGTTGGTCGCTTGTTTGATTCGATACACAGTCCCATTTATGTGCGAACTACTTTAGCCGGACTAGCACTTGGTGGTTTATCCGCTTTCTTTCCGCTCACTCGTTTCTTTGGAGAACATCAAATAGAAAAAATTGTTGAGGGGAACTTTTCTCTGACATTTCTATTGACTTTAGTTGTTGCTAAAGTATTTGCTATTAGTGTGACTATCAATGGGGGCTGGCGAGGGGGAATAATCATTCCGCTATTTTTTATAGGAGCCTGTTTAGGAAAGGCAATCACCATTATGAATCCCATCGGGTCGAATGAGACTTTGGCAATGATTTGTGTAATGGCTGCTCTGAATTCAACGGTCACTCGCACTCCAATTAGTACAACTCTGCTCCTCGCGAAGTTGACAGGGTTAAGCACTTTTACGCCGATTCTATTTGCTAGTCTCGTGGGTTTCTTCTTAGCTCCCCGATCTCCCTTCATTGCCTCACAGCGTAAAGTAGAGTGACAAACGGGTAAAAATTTTCAATAGCTCGTGTAGCGGTAAGCAATGCTTGCAAATTGCGAGTTTAGAGTCTCAAGGCTTCAAGGTTTATGCCATTACAAATGGACTGTTTGCATCAAACAACATCTCGCCGTTGATATTCGTCAATTTGCGGTTTTTTATCTTCACAAAAGCCACTGTTTCCGCCGAGTCCGCCTAAAAACGGATACAAGTTTCGACGAATTCGGCTTTGAGTCGATCGATTGGCACGGTTTGGCAGTCAGAATTGGAGTTTTTGCTCTGATTCAATCCGACGGATCGAAATCATACCGTAGTGCTGTCTCCGGTAGCGTTAAGACCGAATCCGGCGATCGCAATCATACCCTAGTGCCCTGGGGAACTCGGGCACGCAAGCTCCCCAGGGCGCTCTTCAAGCTACTTCTATGGGACTGGAAGCGTGAATAACTGTGAAGTTTTGTCGCTTTTTGGGGAAGTGCTTCCAGCCACTGCGGTAGACTAACCTTTAACTCTCTGTGCAGGCTATAGCGGTGGCACCTCGCCGTCAAACCTGTTAATCCGCAGAGCTAGCAAATTTTTAGTGACTCGTTGGGAGCCTTTATTCAATGTCTCATTCAGTCAAAATTTACGATACCTGCATCGGCTGCACTCAATGCGTCCGCGCTTGTCCGACTGATGTTTTGGAGATGGTGCCCTGGGATGGCTGCAAAGCGGCTCAGATTGCCTCATCTCCGCGCACAGAAGACTGTGTAGGTTGCAAGCGTTGCGAAACTGCTTGCCCTACCGATTTTCTAAGCATCCGGGTTTACCTGGGAGCAGAAACTACTCGCAGTATGGGTCTGGCCTACTAAATATCGATCGACACGCCGATCGAATTACGGGCACGTATAGAGGGGGCGATTAAATTGCCCCCTCTCTTTTAGTCGCAAAATCTGCATTTTGTGGCACGAAGAAGCTAAAAATGATAAAACTTGGGTTTTATGGCGATCGCTAAGCAGGAGTTTTACCTTAAATGTGCGGAATCGTTGGCTATATCGGCACGCAAACAGCAAGCGAGATTTTGCTAGCAGGATTGGAGAAACTAGAATACCGGGGCTACGATTCAGCGGGCCTGGCTACCATCTCCGAAGGAGAAATTACCTGCATCCGAGCAAAGGGCAAGTTGCACAACCTCCGGGAAAAGCTAGCAGAGATAGACTCTCCGGCTACCATCGGCATCGGACACACCCGCTGGGCAACTCACGGCAAACCAGAGGAATATAACGCTCACCCTCACATGGACAATAGCGGGCGAATTGCCGTTGTTCAAAATGGCATTGTCGAAAATTATCGCGAGTTGCGACAAGAATTGACAGCGAAGGGACATAAATTTGTCTCGGATACCGATACAGAAGTTATTCCTCATTTAATAGCTGATTTTTTTGAGGAAGAAAGAAGGCAGAAGGCAGAAGGAAGAAGGAAGAAGGAAGAAGAAAAAGATCCCACAGCAGAGGAAATTGCTGATTTGTCGTTTTTGGAAGTGGTTTCCAAGGTTGTCAATCGGTTAGAAGGAGCTTTTGCGATCGCTGCTATTTGCGCCGACTTTCCAGACGAAATAATTGTTGCCAGACAGCAAGCTCCTTTGGTAATTGGCTTTGGTGCTGGCGAATTTTTCTGCGCTTCCGACACGCCGGCCTTAATATCTCACACCCGCACCGTTTTGTCCTTGGAAAATGGCGAATTGGCCAGGCTAACTCCGATGGGAGTCGAAGTTTACAACTTTACAGGGGAAAGGCTCAAAAAAAGCCCGCGCATCCTTGGTTGGAGTCCGGTTTTAGTCGAAAAACAAGGCTTCAAACACTTCATGCACAAGGAGATTTACGAACAGCCGGCCGTAGTTCGAGCTTGTTTGGATGCTTATTTAGACAGCGATTGGCAGCCGGGAAATCACCGCTCTCCCATCAATCTCAACTTGCCCGAAGAACTTTGTGCCGATGTCGAACAAATTTCAATTCTCGCCTGCGGAACGAGCTGGCACGCCTCGCTAATTGGCAAATATTTGTTGGAACAGTTAGCGAATATTCCTACTGCGGTGCAGTACGCTTCTGAGTACCGTTACGCACCGGCACCGCTGACAGCAAATACTTTAATTATTGGGGTAACGCAGTCGGGAGAAACGGCGGACACCCTGGCTGCTTTGGGGATGGAACAGCAGCGCCGTGCGGGTTTTACCGATAAATTTCGCGCGAGAATGTTGGGCATTACTAACGGAACAGAAAGCTCGATCGCCCACATGATGCCACACGTAATCAGCACCCACGCCGGTATTGAAATTGGTGTGGCTGCTACTAAAACTTTTGTCACTCAGTTGATGGCATTCTATTTATTAGCTTTGGATTTAGCGCACCAGCGACAAACAATCAGCACGGAGAGATTGACAGAAATTATTGCTGGTTTGCGCCATTTGCCAGGGCAAATTGAGAAGTTTTTGGAGATTCAAGAACAGTATGTAGAGGAATTGTCCCACCAGTTTACCGATACCCAGGATTTTATATTTTTGGGGCGGGGAATTAACTTTCCGATTGCTTTGGAAGGCGCGCTGAAACTAAAAGAAATTAGCTACATTCACGCGGAAGGATATCCGGCGGGAGAAATGAAACACGGCCCGATCGCCCTTTTGGATGCTAAAGTGCCTGTAGTGGCGATCGCCATGCCCGGAAGCGTCTACGAAAAAGTCCTTTCCAACGCTCAGGAAGCCAAGGCGCGCGACGCACGTTTAATTGGCGTTACCCCGAAGCAGGGCGCAGCGGAAGCCGATATTTTTGACCACGTTTTGCCGGTACCTTTGGTGGATGAATTGTTGTCGCCGATTGTGACAGTAATTCCGCTGCAATTGTTGGCCTATCACATTGCGGCACGTCGCGGTTTGGATGTGGATCAGCCGCGCAATTTGGCGAAGTCGGTGACGGTGGAATAAGGGAATTTAGTTGGCAGGAAAGCAGTTGGCAGTTGACTGTTGACTGTTGGCTGTTGACTGTTGGCTGTTGGCTGTTGGCTGTTACCAATGCCCTATTCCCTATGCCCAATCCCTCCGCAACGCTAGAGTCCAATGCCCAATCCCTCCGCAACGCTAGAGCCCAATTCCCAATTCCCAATTCCCAATTCCCAATGCCCTATTCCCGATGCCCAATTCCCAATGCCCGATGCCCAATGCCCAATTCCCAATGCCCAACTCCGCAAATCGCCGCTAACAGCAACCAGCTTATTGTATTGACTCGGAAATCAAACAGCGTCACGTCTACAGTGTTAAACAGCGTACAGGCGGCGAAGGCTAATAAATAACTGAAGAAAATTAGGCGATCGTCCCCTCTTTCTTCTTGACAAAATAGCCGATTTGTGATACTAAAGTTAGAGTTTTGATTGAGCAATAAAGCATTTTCCCCTACTTCCTCTGTTGCTATTTGCTCTTGTTGGATGTCCGCCGCAGAAACAGGCCAATTCATCAACAACAAAACACCTCTAGCCAAAACCCAGCCAACTAAACCCAAAAATAAAAGCGTTGCCGGTATTCCCGTTTCCGCAGTCAGCATCAATATCAAACTGTGAGGATGACCGAGCCATTCGTGCATTTGAGCTTCGTAGAGAGGAGTAAAATTTCGCAGTCCCCAACCAGTCCAAGGACGCTGCTGAGTCATCGACCAAGCAAACTCCCACTGAGTAGTTCTCAAAGTACCAGTAGGCCGATTTGGAAACATCTCATCGGTAAGTCTCGCCCAGAAAAAAGCCGGGATAATTCTTCGTAAATATTGTCGCAGCGGTTCCGGGCCAAACGCCGACAAAAACACTGCACCAACCCCACTAAATACCGCAGCTAATATTTTTTTATAACCCGCATAAAATGCAAAGCTCAAAACAGCCAAAACAGCCAATCCCCACGCATTTCGAGAATTAGTAAAAATCAAAGCAACAGCATTTCCCAGCACAGCCAAACTTAAAAATAGGAATTGGGCATTGGGCATTGGGAATCGCGAATTGGGCATCGCGAATTGGGAATTGGGAATTGGGAATTGGGCATTGGGCATTGGTAAGTGATGACGACTGACAACTGACGACTGACAACTGCCAACTGACAACTGCCAACTGACTTCTTCCATCCACAATCCGAGTGTTAAAATAAGAGCAATTGTCAGATAGCAAGCTAAAATATTAGCGTACATAAATACAGAAGCCATACGGCCAGGGGGATTGCCTTTGGGTTCGAGTACCCAGCCAAAAACAGGCTGCAATAAATCGATGCCACTCCAACCTAAAAATTGCTGTCCCAAACCTAAAATTATTACGGGTACTGCACTAATTGCGATCGTCCAAGACATTTGTCGCAACTGAGCAGGAGTTTGAATTAAACTGCTGAAAACGGCAAAAAGTATAAAGTAAGGCCAAAAATTGCACAAGCCTAAAACAGCATCGATGCGGTTGTTAGCAAAAATCGTTGTGATGACTAGCACCGCAAAGAGGATGGCGAATCCTCGGTTCAGCGGGCGGCGGCTAATTTGATGATACTTTTGTTTGCAAGTACCGGCCAATCCTAAGAATATTCCTAAACCTCCCAATATTGGAATTAAGGGAAAAATCAGCATCCCGATTTGAGCGAAATTCCAAGGAATTACCAGGCGGCTGTCGGGATGTTTTTGGAGGCGAGATTTGAGATTTTTTGCTGTCTGTTTAACAGCTAATTTGTACCGATTTTTTATATTCACTCACACTCCAATTCTTCAATTATTCAATCCAAAATATAGCGGTTCTCAAAAAAGTGAGGTATGCCCAATGCCCTATGCCCTATGCCCAATGCCCAATGCCCAATGCCCAATCCCAGATAGTACCTCATATGAGAGTACAGAAAGTCTATAGTTAGGCTAGTTCCCAAGCGCATTCCGATCGCGTTAATCGAATTTGAGCTAAGGCAAAAATGGTCGGGATAATCCGCCCGTAGTTCGTGGAAATCGATCGCCAACCCAAATCCGCCACAAACCAAGTCCACATCACCGGGCCGAGCAGCGAAAACACGCTCCGCGCCGCACCATAACGAGCAGCACTCACGGCCATCCCGCGCCGCGCCGCTTGAATTGCGACATAATTTTGAAACTGGGTGGCTGCGGTTGCACTCCCTGCAAGCACTCCTTGTCTGGCCATTTGATAGGTGGCAAAATGCAGCGCAAATTGATTGGCCATCAGTTTGAGCAACATGGGTTTTAAGATAGAACTCACAGCTAAAGCGCTGCCGCCTTTGAACAGCAAACCCAGCGGGTCTTTTTCTGCAGAAATTGGCAGGGGTTTGGAGAGTTTAGAATCAACAATTGCTCGCTGTACGCGCAGTGTTAGCGCTTGCTGTTCGTCGGCGGGTAAGCGCTTCCAGGCGCGGCCCATTAAATGCAGAAATACTTCGGCTTCTAAGTCGGTGGTTGACAACTGTTTGGGATAAGGAATTTTGAGATAGCGACAAACTTGAATTAGTGCTTGTCTGTAGGTTACTTGTTCGGTTCGCCCTCTGAGTACCGTCACCCCGTCGGCCGCAAGATACCGAAACCGCTGTTCTACCGCGTCTAGCCACGCTTGGCGATCGCGGCTTTGTACGTCTGTGGGTGCGGGGGTTTGCACGTAATCTAAAGGGTTAAACTTGCGGCTGAACAGAAGTTCGGTTAGTTGCTGCAATTCTTCTTCTGTTGTCAATTCTAATGCTGCTCTGAGTTCGTCCAAGATTTTGCCCTCCGCTAGGGTTATTTTAGATTTTAGATTTTAGATTTTAGATTTTCCCCAGTAGCGGGCTGTGGAATTTGCCGCTACATTTTTTTTAAACTAATCTTACCTGTCCATTCGTGCTGTCCCCTATTCTACTACGTGCTGCAGGGCGATGGCGTTGGGTTTGCAACCTGTACTACGGCTCTCAGGGTTTGGCCGCAAACTGAAACACTGCACAGAAACTTCCCCCGCAGCTTTAAACTGATAACTATTGACTGTTGAGTGTTGACTGTTGACTAATTATTAATGACAACTGACAACTGACAACTGACAACTGACTACTGACTACTGACTAACTATGTTCGATGTTGTGGCGATCGGTGCGGGGATGGCGGGACTGATTTGCGCTCGGCAGTTGTGCCTCGCTGGCTATTCTGTGGCTGTTGTTGAGAAATCTCGCGGCCCCGGCGGGCGAGTCGCTACTCGCCGCGTGCAGGGCACCAGGGCCGATCACGGGGCTCGCTATCTGGAGCCGCAGGGAGAGGCGGTGCAGGCGTTGATTGATGTTTTGGTCGATCGGCAAATCCTGAAACTCTGGACGGATAGTGCGACAGAATTCCGACAAGGAGAAATGTTCTCTATTCCTAGTGATTGTTATGTCGCACCTGCTGGGATGAATGCTGTCGGCAAGTATATCGCAGAGGGTTTACACATTTGGTACGGCCGCCGAGTCAAAGCTATTGCTCGTACTCACCGCCAAATGTGGCGTCTTTCTCTGGAAGTTACGGACGACAATTTAGAGACACCTCAAGAATTGTTTGCGAAGGCTGTAGTTGTAGCAATTCCTGCTCCTCAAGCTTTAATGTTTTTGGATTCGGAAATCGGTTTGTCGCCGGATTTTATTGACAAATTGCGTTCTGTGGAGTACGACCCTTGCATTGCAGTTATGGCTGGCTATCCTGCAGCACGAAATTTAGAGTTGAGCGATCTCAATCCGCAGTGGAAATCTGTTTCTTTTCCCGATAATTCTGATTTAGCTTGGGTTGGCCTCGACAGCAGCAAGCGAATCAATCCGCAGCAGCCTGTGTTTGTGGTTCACAGCAGCGCTAATTTTGCGGAACGTTATTTAGAAGCTAGTGATTTGAATACTGTCGGTGGGGAATTGCTCGATCGCACTTCTGAATATTTAATGCCTTGGCTGAATCAGCCGGAATGGTTGCAAGTTCACCGCTGGCGCTATGCTTTTTGTCGAAATCCTTTGCCTGTTTCTTGTTTGCCTGCGGCAGGGACTTTGCCGCTGGTTTGTGCGGGGGATTTGTGCGGCGAAGGTCAAATTGATGCTGCTTTGCGATCGGGTTTTGCGGCGGCTAATTGGGTGAATTCTCAGTTACAGAATTTGCCGTTAGATGCAAGCTTTCAATAGGTAATTAACACCGAAATTAAGGTGCGTCGGGGAGGGAAATCAAAATTAAGCTTGATGTTAGGTTGGGTTGTGCAGTCATGGTTGGTAGGCGATCGAACTGATGCTCTGTTACAGCATAGCGATTGTCGATCGATTTGTGGGGTACAGGATAGCCATCCTTGTGAAAAATCGATCGTACTACTTAAAAAAAAATGGGAAAATGGCGTTTAATTCCACTTTCCCCATTTTTTATTTCTTTGCTGTTTTTTCCTGTTTTAACTCTTGTTCTTGCATCTGCAATAACTCAGGAACCGTTACAAATTTGTACCCTTCTTTTCTCAATCTAGCAATAATATTGGGCAAAGCTTGTACAGTCTTGGAGCGATTGCCTCCGCCGTCGTGCATCAACACAATGCCGCCGGAACTTGCTTGCCGAAACACGTTGTCCATCAACGATTGCGTAGCACTCCGCCAATCTAAAGAATCGGCAGACCACATCACAATTGTATAATTTTTCTTCTGTGCGTAAGCTGCTAATCCATTGTTTAAAATGCCTCCCGGCGGGCGGAAAAGCGATGTTTTTACCCCGGTTAATTCTGCAATTAACGATGACGTGCGATCGATCTCCCGAGCTGCACTGTTTTCGTTATACTTAATGTATTGGTGGTTCCAAGTGTGGTTGCCGATCGCGTGACCTGCAGCCACTACTTGTTTGCCAAGTTCGGGATAAGTGTGCAGATACCTTCCTACCCAAAAGAATGTAGCTTTAATATTGTTTTTCTTGAGAATATCTAGGATTTGTGTAGTTGTTGTCGGCCAGGGGCCGTCGTCAAATGTCAGGGCGATCGCTTTGTGCCGCGAGTCGAGTTTCGCCTGACGGATGGTTACACCTTTCAACTCGGAGGGCAGGCTTGATTGAAAGCGCTTTTCCTCCAAAGAGGCGATCGCCTTTTGGGAAAACTCAACTCGACTGGCGATCGCCCCTTTGATTCCATTAACGTTGGCGATCGGCTTTTGTTCTGAGGGTTCGGATACCGCCAAAACTTGCGACTGCATCGGCGTCACTGGCCCAGTGGCCCGCAAGTTCATTGGCAACGTCACGCCCAGTAAAAAACTGGCGGCCGCGGCCGTAAAAGCAACGATTAAATTTTTGCGCCGCCTCAACAGCCGTTTCAATTTTGTCACGTCATTCTCTCCTTCGCACCTTGCACAGTTAATTTGAGATTTTATGTCTATGTCCTAGTAATCCACTTAAGAGAATTATCTTAAATCGGATTGCGTCTAAAAATGCTAATACTGCAAATAACCGATCGCGCAGAACTCCGACAGGATAAAAAAATTTAAGACTTGTGTACAAAAAACCGCCAAACCGATGAAAATCGGCGAAATTTCAATAGGATTTACGCTCTTAAACCGGGTTTATTTGAAAAATCTGGGTTTCTCAACTAAAAAACTAGATTTAAACCCGCTTTAAGAGTCCTCATGCGTAATCTCGTGTCCAATCAACGATTTACAGCGATAAGATTCGATCGCGCGTGTCCCATGTAGTACGATCTCATGTTGCCGACTTAAGTCCGCACTACGAACCGCTTTTTTTATGGTAATCTGACCCGACATCAAATAAGGATCGAAAACTTAATAACTTAAACATCTGCCACACTTCTCTCTCTCCAGAAGCTCAGGGGTAAAGAGAGGCAGAGCCTCGCCTATCTGCATTACCAGGCTCTTCCTGCTAACGAGCCAATCGCTTAAGTTATTAAATTTTCATTCCTAAGCACAATTACTAGGGTGCGTCAGACACGAAAGCCGAAATTCTATCGATCGTTGCACCTGACGCACCCTACAAGTTGATTTCAAGGTGACACTAGTATCCTGGACTGTCTTCGTTCTATTCTGGGGGACTCACGAGCCGGACTCTTCTCTTTTCCTGACGCTACAAGTTGATTCAACTTCAAATATTGCACCTATAGCGGTTCGATCGCGTGGTGAGGTATGCCCACGGAAGTCTTGCCCTGTTTGGCCAATGCGCTATGCCCTGTTTGGCCAATGCGCTATGCCCTGTTTGGCCAATGCGCTATGCCCAATACCCGATAGTGCCTCATACCAGAGCACAGAAAGGCTATATATCAATCAAAGTCTTTTTGTGGGTGGGACGGGCCAATTCTCTGTTTGTACAAGCCGACAATCCGATCGATCACTTCGTCAGCATTCAGATTGTCTGTTTGAATTTCCACAGCATCGGCAGCTTTTCGCAAAGGTGCAACCTCCCTGGTGCTGTCCATTTCGTCCCGCAGGGCGATGTCTTGTTCCAACTGCGCCAAACTGATATTAGCCCGATCGCTCTCTTTAAGTTGTAACAGCCGCCGGCGCGATCGCTCTTGTACCGAAGCCGTCAAAAAAATCTTCAACTCCGCATCGGGAAACACATTAGTGCCGATATCCCTGCCTTCTGCCACAATTCCGCCTTTTTTGCCACAGCGCCGCTGTTCCTCCACCAGAAACTGCCGCACGGCGGGAATCGCTGCCATTTCTGAGACGCGGGATGTCACTTCCAAACTGCGAATTGCTTCGGTTACGTCTTCCCCGTTAATCTTTAGTGTCAAAGCTCCGGGATCGAGGTTGTATTCTAAATAGCTGTAACTGACTAATTCGGCGATCGCGCATGCGTCAGAAATCGGCGTCCCCGTTTTCAAAGCCAGCCAAGTCAGCGCCCGATACATCGCCCCGGTATCCAGATAAAACAGCGAGAGAGCTTTTGCTGCTTGGCGAGTTACGGTGGATTTGCCAGCGCCCGCCGGGCCGTCGATCGCCACAATCGGCCGCCGGTTCAGCAGAATTATATTGTCAATCAACCGAGTAGAGCCTACTCTGGCTGCTACGGCTAAAAGTCCTGCTGTTTCCACAACCTGCAACGGCGCGAGAGTTTCGGGATCGACGAGTTCGGCGTATTCGAGCTTGACAGCAGGCTCTGTGGCGACTTCGGCGCGCGCGGCAGCAAGTGCGGCGGAGGCAGTGCGGTCGCCTGAAGCAAAAGTTTTTGAGGCTTGTTGCAGCGCGCGGTAGAGGGCGCAGGCTTGCTGTTTTTGCTCTGCTGTTAAATACTGATTGCGAGAACTCATCGCCAGTCCCGACTCTTCGCGGGCGATCGGGCAAGCAACAATCTCTACAGGCAAATTAAAATCAACAGCCAGTTGGCGGATAATTGCTAGCTGCTGAGCATCTTTCTGACCGAAATAAGCTTTTGTCGGCTGCACTAAACTCAAAAGTTTAGTCACAATTGTCGCGACGCCCTGAAAATGACCGGGCCGAA
This sequence comes from Tychonema sp. LEGE 07196, assembly GCF_963890365.1. NCBI lineage: Bacteria > Bacillati > Cyanobacteriota > Cyanophyceae > Oscillatoriales > Microcoleaceae > Tychonema > Tychonema sp. LEGE 07196. The sequence continues at coordinate 13,295 of NZ_CAWPRX010000177.1, forward strand.
CTAGGCCGCACAATACTGATGTCATCGCCGGTGGCGGTACTACTTGAGTTAAGGATGAAAGCTGAATTTGTGTTTGGGCGGTTTTGTGTGTTTCTGCACGCGCGGCGAAGCTATCCCGTAGGGAATTGACCCCTGAGTTGCCGAACATTTCCGTTGCTGGGGGAGCAAAAATGACATCAACCCCAGCTTCCGAGCACAGCAATCGGTCTTGCTCCAAATTCCGGGGATAATCTTGAAAATCTTCTCTCGGCCCAAATTGCAGCGGGTTGACAAAAATGCTCACCACGACGATCGCATTTTCTTGTCTTGCTCGCTGGATCAAGCTCAGATGTCCTCGGTGCAAAGCTCCCATCGTCGGAACTAAACCGACTGTCAAATGAGGTGCAGCAGATTTTTGTGAATTTAAGTAGCAGCGAAGTGCTGCAATCGCAGTAAACAGACGCACCGTTATTTTCTCCTGAAGGCCTTTGACAGAAGCCAGATTTGTTAACTCAGAATTTGTTCCATCTGATATCTTGCACCGATGTTAGCAACAAGTTCGCCCCCAAGAGAGCGCGATTTTGGCCGCGAGAGCCAGATATTAGTGTCGATCGGATATCTGGCATCACTATACCTCTGGCATTCATTCACAAGTTATCTGAAATTATCTGCGTCAATCAGTGTTGATCTACCTGAAATCTGCGGTTGAAAGATCGAGGACTTGTGCAATCCAAGTCTATTCTCGATCGGCTTTTGATGAACGGACTCTCATGCGGGTTCCACAAGAAAATTAATTCTTTGTGCAGCAGGCCAGAAACCCTTTGCGAGGAAGAATGCTGCAATATCTGGCCTTTTATTGTACTGTCTGTCTACCGTTTACTGTCCCACAGTTGTTGGCTGCTGCGGTTCCATTACTTCGATTTCCACTCTCGCCACACCGCTGCCGATCATTCCCAGGACGCTGGCGGCACCTGCGGACAAGTCAATCAGCCGATCGCCCACATAGGGGCCGCGGTCATTAATACGGACGACTACGGTGCGGCCGTTGTCGAGATTTCGCACCATCACTCTAGTTCCGAAGGGCAAGTTGCGGTGGGCTGCGGTTAAATCATTTTGGTTGAAACGCTCGCCGCTGGCGCTGAGGTTGCCGTTAAAGCCCGGGCCGTACCAGGAAGCCCAGCCGTTGAGCCGCACTTGAACGGGGCCCACAGATAGCAGGGGGCGTTCTGGTTGGGGTTGGCCTGCTACTGCTGCCAGGGGTGGAGCGTTCCCCAGCAGTCGGCGGAGGCGATTGGTTACTTGCAGGGCGTCTCGACTAAAGTCGCTGGTGGTGTCGGGGAGGATGGTTTCGGCGTTGATGTTTACCAAGTCCTCGCCGTTTGCCTGGATCAGGTAGCGGTCTCGTTCTTCCCACTTCACTGTAATGCTGTTGGGATCGATGTTGTTGCGGGCTAGCTGGTTGAGTCTTGCTGCTAAGCTCGATGCCCGCGACACAGGATCTGCTTGGACGCTGATTGCGTTGCTGGCGATGTTTCCTACTTTGGGATTGTCTTTTTGGTCTGCTACTTTTAACTGACTGCGGGCATCGGCTTGGCTGTCGCCTGTTTCTCCGATTTTGGCATTTTTTTCCGGACTGGCGTTCAGAAAGGTGATGACTGGAATGTTTCGCACGTAGACTGTCGCTGCTTGTCGCCCGCCTAAGTCGTGGGACTGAATTTTGGCGATCGAGTCTCGGTTAATCTCAGCTCTTGCTTGATACTGATACTGTCCGACTTTTTGTGCTTCGACCCGCTTCGCGTTTAACTGCGGGGACGGTTGGGTGGCAATTACTTGCTGGGACTGAGAGTTTTGCTTGACGGCATCTGTTGCTTGTGCGTGACAAGAAGAGGCCGTTCCTACGACAGGAACTAACAGGACAGCGAGTAGACCACCAACAAATTTTTCCTTCATACGTCCATTTTTGTGAAGAGCCATTGCCAAGCGAGATTGGAGAATTTGCCAAGATGCGATCGGGCGCTACAGATTTTTCTGTTGGCTTTTCGCGATTCCTCCTAGAGTCACAGCAGAGTATCGGGCTGCTTTGAGTGCTTTTTTGCTTCTGACCCAAAAATTTTGGTCGAAACTTTCCCGATACTTGACAACTCATACTCGATCCGCAATTTGTGTTTTGGTAACGAACTGCAACAGACTACCACAAACTTTTGCGCTTGGGGATCGCTCACAGCACGAAATTTACCAAAAATTGAGGGATTTTTCACAAATTTATGTCTCAGATAATGCTTTGATTCCAGTGTTTGCAGAGGTTTTCGCAATTCCTGAAAACTTTACAAAAATTTACAAAAGTTTACCGGATTTTATTGCTGCGTACTAGACCTCTCCCATAATTATTCTGGAAGAGGCTTTTCGAGCCTGTTCTAGACAGGCCTTTGGAGGAAGGGTCTAATGCTTAGCCTGAAAAAAGCTGTTTGTCCACTGTTAAGCGTTAACCGTTATGGGCATACACTAAAACTTAGAAATCGATTTGGCGGATTTATGGATTATCGAGAAGCAGGTGTGGATGTTGAGGCGGGCAGAGCTTTTGTCTCGCGCATCAAAAATACGGTCAAAAGCACCCACAGAGCGGGAGTTTTGGGCGGATTCGGCGGATTTAGCGGGTTTTTCAGCGTCCCGGAGGGTTTAAAAGAGCCGGTGATGGTTTCGGGCACTGACGGCGTTGGGACTAAGTTGAAGTTGGCCAGCGAGCTCTCGCGCCACGACACGGTAGGTATCGACTTGGTGGCGATGTGCGTCAACGACGTGCTGACATCCGGGGCGGAACCCCTCTTTTTTCTCGATTATTTAGCCACGGGAAAGTTAAATTCTGAACAATTAGCTGCTGTGGTGACAGGGATTGCTGAGGGTTGCAAGCAAGCAGGCTGTGCTTTGCTCGGAGGTGAAACCGCAGAAATGCCCGGTTTTTATCAAGCGGGTGAGTACGATTTGGCTGGTTTTTGTGTGGGAATTGTCGAAAAAAGCAAGTTGCTTGATGGTTCGCAGGTGCGGGTGGGAGATGTGGCTGTGGGGCTCGCTAGCTCTGGCGTCCACAGCAACGGTTTTAGTTTGGTAAGGAAAATTGCGGGCGTGAGGGGTTTTGATTGGCATTCCCAACCCTCTGAGTTGGGCGGCCAAAGTTTGGGAGAGGTTCTTCTCACTCCGACTGCGATTTATGTTAAGCCTGTCCTCGCAGCCATTAACAGCGGTTTAAAAATTCACGGGATGGCTCACATTACTGGTGGCGGTTTGCCGGAAAATTTGCCCCGCTGTTTGGGCGCAAATCAATCTGTGAAAATTGACATTAATAGCTGGCCGAGTTTGCCGATTTTTGACTGGATTGCTGAAGCTGGGCAAGTTGCGATCGCAGATATGTTCAATACTTTTAATATGGGTGTTGGGTTTGTCCTGTTGGTCGATCGCGCTGAAGTCGCAGCCACCGTTCAATGGTTTGAGTCTCAGGAAATTGCTGCTTGGGCGATCGGCGAAGTGATTGACGGAAATGGGGAATTGGTAATCAACGCAGATTAATTTTAGTTGAAGAAATTAAAAAAAAATCGCCTTTTTTTTTCGGCTTAATGCTTGACTTTGAGTAATCGATGGAGTATTATTAAATGATGGAAGTGGTGACATTTTTAAAATTTAAGTTACCACTCCCATTATTTAAAATATACCACAGCAATTCTGGAAAAGTCAATAGGTAATACCTCTTTTTTAAGCCGATTTTTTTTCACAAAATTTTAGGAAAGTTGGTTTATTTTACAAGATAAATTTTTGTCCGATGGAGCGATCGCAGATTTCAGGCAGATTAACACTGATTGACGCAAATTATTTTGAGCAGATCGATCGCATCAATGCAATTGCAGTCTAATATCAATTCCGGTTGCACTCATGATGTTAACGGTTAACAGTGAATTTACTATTCCGATGAAGAGAGGATTTGATATAATTTATCGATCGGCTTAAAAACCAGTGCAACTCCGCCTTAAATTGTGCAGAGACTTTGCTCGCTGGGCGAGAAACAAATAATCTCAAAATCCAGAAGCTTTCTGCTAGTTTTTATGAATTACATATTTAGCCTGTCCTACCGTAAATCAGCAACGCCACGAAAAATAAACTTTATCTGCAGAAAACTGCCACAGGTACGTGACAAATTTACTCGACAATTAAAATGGCTCAATGCTTGTGAATGTTGCCTTCATTTTTTCTCTCAAAAATTAGTATTGAAGGCTTGCTTAAACTCAAAATTCTAAGCTGTGTCAGTCTAAACTTAACGCAGCTTCGTCGCCAGCTTTAGACTCTGGGGAGGCTGTTCTTCGGGATCTACCTCCCCAGGCAGATCCGGGGAATGAGAAAAAATGCAATAAAATTTTTAAAATATTTATGTAGTTTTGTTACAATAGGTAAAACCTAATATTTTAAACCACACTGGATGACCTTTTTCAACGTCTCCGAACCCCTAATCCGCAGCAAACAGGAACATCTCGACGTACAAGACCGATCGGGCTTGTTGCAACTAAACTGGCAAATTGGAAATATTACTCTTTTCTCAGGATTTTATACCCGGATTGACCAAACTTTTCTGCTTTGGGGTTTGGTGACGGCGGGGATTTTTTTCACGGCTCAATTTGTGCCGCTTAGTTGGAGCTTTCAGGCGATTCTGTGGTCAACACTGACGATTATTGGCACTGCTGGGATGGCTGTGTTAACTTTGTTTTGGGTAAAAGTCGAGCGAGTTAGCTGGATTCTTTATTGTTGGGCGATGCTGATGATAACTGGTTTGGTGCTGACGGATTGCAGTATTTTTCTCGGTTGGGGTGGTTTGTTGCTGCACCTGTGCGATTTGTGGTTGGGGTTGAGCGCGATCGGCTATTTTTGTACTGGACTCGGTTTGCGATCGCGCACTTTTATCGCGATCGGATTAGCTCATCTATTTGCGATCGGATTATTGCCTTTTGTCGCACCTTGGCAATATCTAACCACAGGTATAATTATGGCCGGTTGTTTGCTGTTATTGTCTGAATTGCAGTGGGATATGCGATCGCCGATCGACAATACTTTGCTAAGCGAAGAACAGAAAGAATTTAACCGAATTCAACATCAACTGCGACAAATAAGCTCCACAGTCAACAAATAGGTCAAAAACAAACCACTGAATTTTCTTCGACTTTTAGCAAAAGGTGCATGAGACATAAACAATAATTATTGTGGGTAGGCATATATCTTGCCTTTGATTCGCTGTTCTGGCAAAGTCTAATAGCTGAAAAATGTAAAGTTTTTTGTACGATCGCTAACATTTTTCCAAAATCGTACAGAATAGAACAATACAGCATAAATAAACAACCAACTTTAGCCAGAACAGGTGTTTTGCTGTTTGACCTGTAAATCGCCAACCATAGGAGAACGGTGTCCGGGAAGCGACTGGCGAACAATGCTGTAACTGCGGCGATAAAAGCTAATTCTGGTTGACCTTCGTGGTTAAAACAAAAAAGTGGTGCAGGGTTTTTACCGTTTCCCCTGCTTTGCAGTCTCCGAGGAGAGGCTAAACCCTCTACTAGAACAGTCTGAGGAGATTGGCACAGAATTTGACAATTGGTCAGGCGGATTTTTGAGTCAGCCTGTTTAATAAAATTTAGAAAATGCTCGCTTAGCAGCCTAGCAGGACTTACAATTAAATAAGTCCTGCTTTATCATAGGTTCGTAGTAAGGAATTTAGTCCTCTCTCTTGAATTTATACCATTTAGAAAAAATGTTGCAACAATAAAATTGTTGGGCGGAGTGAAACGAAGGGTTGTTTTGTTCGCCCAATGTGTAAGGTTCGTCGCTATTAGATTGTCACTCTTTTTGAGAAATTTTCGATGTATCCACACCCTACATATACTGTTACATTAATTTGGAAAATTGGTATTACTTGCTGACCTGATTATCTGTTAATATAGCGCGCTGCAGGGCGCTTTACCTAACTATAATTATGCCACAATATACCGCAGCCCGCGCCGCCATCGACATGGCAATCCACAACTAGCTGGGTAAAAAAGCAGGCTTGCCGCATCACCTGCAGGTATCGATTCTGAGTTTGTTGAAAGTGGTGGAATTGTACGAATGGTGGCTGCGGCGGCGGGTATTTTAGTCTGGGCAAAAGTGAGCGCGATCCGCCCTTAACACCGAGCACTTAAATGAGGCAGATGCGCTGTTAGCCATAGCTGAAATTCAAGCAGAAACGGGATTATCTTGTACCGATCCGGTGCGGTTTGGCGCGGAGGTGTTGCTGGGGGCGATCGACAATCGATCTGCTACAATCAGTTACAACTAGCTAAGAGCTACAGAAAATTATGACACAAAGCATTCAAGCAAAAGCACTGACACTCGGTGATGTCCAAACAAAATTTAATCTACAATTGTCTGAAGACGAGCAATTTTTCAGAGAATGGATTGATGATTTGCCAGAAATCACAGACGCAGAAAAGCGATCGCTCGACAAGGTAAAAGCAGGCTATATCAATAGTACCTCATACCCTTTCCTAGAAGATACTGTAAAAATGGTGGTACTAGCTCCTTTGCTATTTGTAGCAGATTTTTTCCTGACTCCCTTTCACATAGAATGTGAAAAATCTGTTGAACTGATTGTCGAAGATGAAGATATAATTGTTAGGGGCAGCATAGATGTCCTATTATTGCTGCAATCTTTTTGGGTTGTGGCGATCGAAGCCAAGCGATCCCAATATTCCGTTGAAGCTGGACTTCCTCAATTGCTATTTTATATGCTGAACGATCCAAATTCCGAACAACCCACGTTTGGGCTTCTGACTAATGGTAGCAGTTTCCGATTCATTAAAGTGACTAAACAAGATACACCACAGTATGCTTTATCTAAGTTGTTTGATATTCAGAATCCCGGAAACGAACTTTACGAAGTTTTTTGCATTTTTAAACGAATCGCCGCTGTAGTTTCCAGCTATAACTAATGACTGAGATTGCTGTTTCCTTACCCCCAAAATGCACAATCCGACCAGCGTTGAAACAAGATATCAAATCAATTAGAAGGTTGGTGTGGAGCGCTAAACTCGATCCTACTCAGTTGCGCTGGGAGCAATTCTGGGTCATCGAATGTGAGGGAAAGTTGGCTGCTTGCGGACAGTTGCGGAACTTTTCCGGGGCGCAAGAGTTGGGTAGTTTGGTGGTGGCGAAGGATTGGCGCGATCGCAGTTTGGGCACTTATCTCACACAATATTTAATTCAACAGGCTACGGAACCGCTATATTTAGAATGTTTGGGAAAGCGACTCGCAGCATTTTACAGTCGCTTTGGCTTCGTAGCAGTTTCTGTGCAAGATTTGCCGCAGTCCCTGAAATTTAAGTTCGGTTTGTCTCAGTTAGCTAAAATTTTATTCAGAATTCCTGTAACAATTATGCAGTATCAAGAAAATTTTATCTAATTATGACTTTTATGAATATAAAATTCTGAATTTATGAATTGATTTTAAGTTCGATTTGTTGAATAATTGCGATTACAGCCTCGGTTCGTAGTGATGACTTTAGTGCTCATCATCAGACGAGAGAGGGCTGAAGTCCGAAGGATCGAACTTAAAATCGGTTCGCAGCATCGCACTTTAGTCCCGATCGGGCTTTAGACGAGAGACGACTGAAGTCCGAACGATCGAACTTAAAATCGGTTCGCAGCATCGCACTTCAGTCCCGATCAGATGAAAGGGGGCTGAAGTCCGAACGATCGCACCTATGAGTTACGGGCTAGATATGTACGGATGTTCCGGATTGGCCCATCGACATTGCGTAAACTTAGAATTCACCGCCTGCGGTAGTCCACTTTGCTAAATTGGCACAGCCCGCAGCCAGAGAATTAGCCTCAAACCATTGATTAATCGTTGTTTTACCGTTGCTTACTGTCCTGTGCCAGTACCAGAGACGGAAAGTGTCAGACCGATCGCACCACATACCTTCGACTTTTTATAAATTAGTAAGTGTAAAGCAAGCGAGTCACAACCGATTCAAAAAATCCTCAAATCCAAAAACAAAACATCTTCACAGCAGTAGTAATGCGGAATCAGCCAAGCGCTAATGTAGCTAACAACATCTACCAGTGAGACAAATACCAGCAACTAAGCGACAGCTAAATCCTTAATTCAATACCTTGGAATTACTCAATTTAGACTCCCCGCAACCGTCGCTCAAATCCCCAAAAAAATCAAAAAATTTTTATTTTTGATCCGGATGGAAGCACCCCAGACAAGAACAATGAAATATCTGGGCAATTAATCAATTTTAACTAGGAAATGCAGCCTCTCAAATAGCAGAAACAGACAATTACACATCCATATATTTTAACACAACCGGAGTAAATATCATGTTCAACGTACTAAAAGCTTTCGGCTCAATCTTTTCTATTCAAGGATACAACACCGCCAACAATATGTTAATCAAAAATTACGTCAACACCAATTTTCACTACTTCAACGAAGAAGCCGTGGTCGATGAATCGATTTACCCGAACCAAACAGGTCGCGTCCGCTTTCAAGGTAGCTGGTGGCCCGCACGGTGCGATCGCCAAATCACCCTCACACCGGGAGACACCGTTTATGTCATCGGCGTTGACAGCATCACTCTGTTAGTTTCCCTCGCTCCCGCCGACTAAATCACAGCATCGAAAATCAGGAAATGCAGCCTTTTAAATAGCAGAAACAGGATCTAAAAATTTCCTATATTTTAACACAAAAGGAGTTCGTAAAATGTTCAATTTAGCAAAAGCTTTCGGTTCTATTTTTTCTGTCAACACCTACAGCACAGCCAATAATATGTTAATCGACAACTACATCAATACCAACTTTCACTACTTCAACGAAGAAGCAATCGTCGATGAATCGATTTATCCGAATCAAACAGGTCGCGTCCGCTTTCAAGGTAGCTGGTGGCCCGCACGGTGCGATCGCCAAATCACCCTCACACCAGGAGACACCGTTTATGTCATCGGCGTTGACAACATCACCCTATTAGTTTCCCTCACTCCCGCAGACTAAACGAGAAAGTAATCTAAACTTTTTCACTGTCAGAGCCCCGACTTCTTGAATAAGTCGGGGCTCTGACTATTTTGTTTTGTAGTGGCAATTTGGCTGAAATACCCCTTTTATTTCTTAACCCGCGTCGGCGGGCTTTATTTCTGCAGTAGCGGTTTCAACCGCCGAATTATAGCTACAATAAAATGGCATTTTGGAGAGCTTGTTTGTTGAGGCGATCGCCAATTTGAGATTCGCTATTTTCTGGACTTTCTGCTTTTTCTGATGTTTTAGCGATCGGTGGTAGTGGTTCGAGCAGTTTGGATCGAGCTTCCTCAATTGAAGGGTAATTTTCAGCCCAGGATGAAATTGCTTGTGAAAGCACATCGATATCATCAGGTAAGGGTTCGATTAGCTGCGCTAGTTCGGTTAATTGTTCCGCAGAAAAGAGCGATCGCTGCTGAGTTAAGAGTTCGATCGACGAGTCGATATTTTGTTCGGGGACTGACATCGATTCCCGTTGGATTTTGTTAATTGTTTGCCGCACAAATTCGAGAGACAAATCTAATAATTGTGCGATCGTCTCTAAATTCATTCCAAACGCTATCATCCGACGAATGGCTTCTAATTTCGCCTGCCGCTCACCTTGTTCGAGTCCTTGTTCGAGTCCTTGTTCGAGTCCTTCTTCTAAACCTTCTTGCTTGACTTCCTGATAAAAACGAGTGTTTCTGAGTTCGCTTAAATTCAACATGGCGGCAATTTCCTCGCGGCTTTTTTGGGGGAGTTTGTAGACGATAATTGTTTCGATGAGGTTAATTAAATCGCGTAGAACGATCGGATCGGATAACTGTTGGCGGGCCATTGCGATCGACTGCCGTGCTTGTTCTGCCGCTGTCTCTGCTGGCTCGATTACCAGTTTAACAACTTTCACTCCGAGCGATCGATCTGCGGCTTCTGGCAATTCATCGAGGTAAATCCCTGGAGGGATAAAAAAGCTCCGAGTTCTTATCATCAGCCCCTGGATTTATCACTGGGGTCTATTCTTCAATTCTTCAATTCTTTAATCTAAAATCTAAAATCTAAAATCTAAAATCGATTGACTGGTTAACAATTCCTGAAATTGCAGCATCTGTTCGTGTTCGATGCGGCGGCTGGGATAGATGACAACGACGCGCCAAGGATTGAGGGGTTTGTATTGTCGCAGATAGAGAAAGAGTTCGCCAAAGATGCGGTAGTACAAGTCGGCATCGGGTTGAAACTGAACTTCCGCCAAGTAAAATGGTTTTTCCGGTTCTTCGGTTGTGGGTAGAAATAACCCGTCGATGCGGAATGCGAGTTGTTTGATTTCGCGGGAGGTGAATTCATAGGCGGCGGCTTCGTCTGGAGGGCGATCGATCAGTTCAAAGAAGAATCTGGGAAATTCTTGAAACAGGCTGTAGAAAATGGTGTCTGTTTTCATGAGTTGTCGATGGGAATCGAAGATGGGTAGTTTACCATGTCAGGAGAGAACTATGATACCTGAACCAATTTGTGAAGAAAGCAGCGGTAATGTCTTTGCTGACCTTGGACTGGAGGATGCAGATGAACTTTTTGCGCGGGGCAAAATAGGGATTCAACTAATCCGTATCCTGAAACAACGCAACTTGAAAGAACGCGAAGTTCGTCAACTTATTGGGATTCCACAACCAGAAGTCTCTCATTTAATGAACGGAGAGTTTCAACGGTTTAGCGAGGGCCAACTACGGATTTTCCTGAAGCGACTCGATACGGAAATTACTTGACATTTTCCCCTTCGTAATGGGGAAAATCAATCGGCTGAAACTTTGATATTGCTATAAGCTGTTTTGCATATAAATTATATGTCAATAAACAATTCGCCGTCTTGTGGGGTGTCTCGCCCGCCCTGAACATACAATTTAAATGTCCGACAGCTTAGGACTTGGGGAACCGAGCGCCTGATTGAATTTTGGCGTTGCTGATTTAGGGTAAGAAAGGCTAAATACGCAAGTCATAGAAACCAGTATCCACAAAACTTCGGGATTTTCAAGTTATTTTTTTCATACCCCGATCGAGTAACGCCATTTCAATCAACCCTACCTTGAGTATGCTTAAATAAGCTTAGACACTCACCAACCATATTTAAACCAGTGAACTTTCAATCAATCATTGCAACTTTAAACAAATTCTGGAGCGATCGCGGTTGCCTGATCGCCCAATCCTACGACACAGAAAAAGGTGCAGGAACCATGAATCCCCACACCTTCCTCAGAGCAATTGGCCCCGAACCTTGGTCTGTCGCCTATGTCGAACCCTGTCGCCGCCCCACCGACGGACGCTACGGCGAAAACCCCAACCGCTTCCAACATTACTATCAATATCAAGTCCTGATTAAACCATCTCCTCCCAACATCCAAGACATCTATTTAGACTCCCTCAGAGCATTAGGAATTCGCCCAGAAGACCACGACATTCGCTTTGTAGAAGACAACTGGGAATCACCTACCCTCGGAGCTTGGGGTGTGGGCTGGGAAGTCTGGCTTGACGGCATGGAAATTACCCAATTTACCTACTTTCAACAGTGCGGTAGCATTGATTGTCGCCCCGTATCTATTGAAATTACCTACGGACTCGAACGCCTCGCGATGTATCTGCAAGAAGTCGATGCGATGACCAAAATTCAGTGGAAAGATGGCGTAACTTACGGCGACGTTCACCTGCAAGGAGAAATAGAACAGTGTACTTATAACTTTGAAGCTTCCAATCCTGAATTGCTGTTTACTTTGTTTGGGCTGTACGAACAAGAGGCGGCACAACTGACAAAAAAAGGATTGGTTTTGCCCAGTCTTGATTATGTGTTAAAATGTTCTCACACTTTCAATTTACTCGATGCTAGAGGCGTGATTTCGGTGACGGAAAGAACTCGCTACATTACCAAAATTCGCAATTTGGCGCGACGGGTGGCTCAGCTTTATTTGGAACAGCGCGAACATTTGGGTTTTCCTTTGGAAAAAGCAGTAAAAGTTTGAGAAGGAAGAGCGGCACGACACGGATGCGGACACGGATACACGGATGAATTTATTAGATTTCCGACTTTTTTAAGAAGTTGGAAATCTGGCTATTATTTTTCCTGTCTTCTTCCTGATTCTGACTTCGTGTCCTTTGCGTCTTCGCGGTTCAATAAAACTAATTATTCCCTATTTTAAATAAATTAAATGCCTAATTATTCAGAAAATAATACAGAAATAATTCCTCAATTGCGCGTTGATGATGTAAGTTTGAAAACACCGATCGCCTCTAGCTACTTATTAGACAATATCTCGTTTGATGTGCACACGGGATCTCGCGTCGCAATTGTCGGCCCTTCGGGGGCGGGGAAAACAACGCTGTTGCGGTTGTTAAACCGACTCAGCAGCCCCACCAGCGGCTCGATTTATCTGGAAAATCGGGATTACCGACAAATAGGGGCGATCGAACTCCGCAGACAAATCACCCTCATCCTGCAAGAATCCAAGCTTTTGGGGATGTCGGTGCGGGAGGCGTTGGCTTATCCTTTGAAGTTACGGGGCGTGACTCCATCAAACATTGCACAGAGAATTAGCGGAGTTATTGAACAACTTCATATCCCCCAAGAATGGCTCGATCGCACCGAATTGCAGCTTTCCACAGGCCAAAAACAGTTAGTGGCGATCGCCCGCGGCATCATTTTGGAACCCAAAATCTTGCTTTTAGACGAACCAACATCCGCCCTAGACGCAGGAAAAGCCGCCCACATTTTGCAAGTATTGACACAGCTAACTAACAATCAAACCACAATTTTAATGGTCAATCACCAATTAGAATTAGCCCAACAGTTTAGCACGCGAGTCCTGCATTTACAGCGCGGAAAACTCCTCGAATATTCCCCATCTCATCAAATAAATTGGGTGCAACTGCGACAAAATTTAATCCAAGCAGAAGCAGAAGCAGAACAAGAATGGTGAACATTTGTAGGGTGCGCCGAGGCGCTACAGAATCAATGAGCGCCCCCTCCACCACCCGCACCCGGTTTCACCTTTTTAAAACCCAAAATAGCAATCCCGCTTACCAGCAATGCAATTCCCACAAAATAAAAACAATCATTAAAAGCCATCACATAAGCTTCGCGGCGGACAATATTATCAATTGCCTGAATTGCCCGATCTTTCGCCACGCTTACATCTGCACCGCGACTCACAAAATACTGAGTCATTTGATTAATTCTTTCCTGCGTTGCGGGATTATACAAAGAAATAGATTCCCCCAATCGATTAGAGTGAAATTGTTCCCGCTGCGTCACCAAAGTTGCTAGCGCCGCAATCCCCATCGAACCTCCCATATTTCGCATCATATTAAACAAACCAGAAGCCGAACCAGCCTCGTGTTTCTCCATACCAGCCGTGGCAATAGTTGACAGCGGTACCATAATTAAAGGCTGTCCCAATGCTCGCACTAATTGCGACCAACGCAACTGATCGATACCCGTATCGTGACTCATGTTGGCATTCATAAAACAACTCACCGCAAACAAACTCACACCTGTAGCAATCATCACCCGTATATCAATTCGCTGCATCAATTTCGGCACGATTGGCACGATGAATAATTGCGGTACGCCAGCCCACATAATTACCTCGCCAATTTGCATGGCATTGTATTGCTGAATCTGACTTAAATACAGGGGCAGAATGAACACCGAACCGTACAATCCTACCCCCAATGAAATATTTACAATAGTTGCTAAGCCGAAATTGCGGCGAGTCAGCAATCGCAGGTTGATAAACGGCTTTTTTCGAGTTAGTTCAATCCAGAAAAAAGCGCTGAGAAATATGGCAGAGACTATGGTTAAACGCAAAACCAAATCAGAACTAAACCAGTCTTTGCGGCTGCCTTCTTCTAACACGACTTGCAGGGAACCTAAGCCGATCGCCATTGAGGCAATTCCCCACCAGTCGCCGCCTTTGAGCAGTTCTAGCTGCATCGGCTTAGGGTCAACTGCATACCACACAGCACTCAGCAGCATCAGCCCCGGAACCAAGTTCAAATAAAAGACATATTCCCAGCCGTAATTCTCCGTCAGCCAACCTCCCAATGTCGGCCCGATGGATGGTGCAAAAGTAGCTGTCAGGGCAAACATCGCCATCCCTATCGGCTGCTTTTTTGGCGGTAAATTGGTCAGCAAAAACGCAAAAGACATCGGAATCAAAATGCCGCCCGTCAACCCCTGCAGCGCTCGAAATACAATCATTGAACTCAAATTCCACGCCCAAGCGCAGCACATGGAAAAGAATACAAAAAAACTTGCATTTACCAAGATGTAGCGGCGAACAGAGAACACCTGCGACAGCCACCCCGTAATCGGAATAACGACTATTTCGGCGACTAGATAGGAGGTGGAAATCCAAGAACCTTCTTCTAAAGTTGCGCCTAAAGCTGCTTGGATATCTCTGAGGGATGCGTTGGTGATTTGGATGTCCAAAACTGCCATGAAAGCGCCGAGAATTGTTCCCATCACGCCGATCCAGGTTTTTAAGGGAACGTGATCGTCGCTTTGCTGTTGGGGAATTGCACTGGTATTTGCCATTGGTTTAACCTCTGGTTGCGTATTTAATTTGGATTTTTTTTACCGCAGAGGGCGCTGAGGGCGCTGAGAAAGAGATGGGAAGAGGGAAGGATAGAAGTTTACAGGTTGCTTAGGAAATTAAACCCATTTTTTGATAAATTGGTCGGACTAAGTGTTTTAAAGCGGGCAACTGTTTGCTGAAAACTATCGCTGCTAAAATACAAATTATACCGCCTAGTATGACTGTGTTGGGAGAGCCGATATAATTGGCCAATCCGCCGGCTACTAAATTGCCAAATGGTGTGACTCCAAAAAATGCCATTGTGTAGATGCTCATCACTCTGCCGCGTTTGTCGTCTTCTACAATTGTTTGTAAGAATGTGTTTCCTGCTGCAAATTGGATGATGAAACCCCACCCCACGAATAACATCATGATTAATGACAGCCACAAGACGCGGGATAAACCAAAACCGATCAGTCCGAATCCCATGACGGCGGGGGAAATAGCAATTAATTGGCCGATACCGAGGACACTTTTTCGTCCAATTAAATAAATCGCGCCTGAAAATGCTCCGACTCCAGAAGCTGCCATCAAAAAGCCGAGGGTTTCTGCGTCGCCGTGGAGTATTTTTGTAGCAAAAATTGGGACTAATATTGTGTGTGACATTCCGGCGAAGCTGACTAATGATAATAAGATGAGAATTGCTCTAATCGGCGGAAAGCCGAAGGCATAAACGAATCCTTCTTTTAATCTGTGTAAGGGTTTTGTATTAGTTGCGGCAATTTGGCGCGGCTTGATTTTCATCGCTAATAAGCCTGCAATTACGGCGATGTAGCTTAGTCCGTCAATCAGAAAACAATAACTAGAGCCTATTGTTGCTATCAGCAAACCTGCAATTGCCGGCCCGATCAATCTGGCTCCGTTGAACATGGAAGCGTTGAGGGCGATCGCATTTGCTAAGTCTTCTTTTTTGTCTACGATTTCCGGCACGAAAGCTTGTCGTGCTGGTGCGTCAAACGCATTAATTGCCCCTTGAAAGAAACTCAATACCAGGATTTGCCAGATGTTCACGACTCCTGTTAGCGCTAAAAATGCTAGGGCTAAGGATTGAACCATTGCTAATACTTGAGTGGCAATTATGACTCTGTGCCGGTTCCAGCGATCGATGAAAACTCCTGCAAAAGGCAATAAAATTAATGTGGGAATTTGACTGGTAAATCCCACTACGCCCAGCATCCAAGGTGAATCGCTCAAATGGTAGACCAGCCAAATAGTAGCGACTTGGGTCATCCAATTGCCAATGAGTGAGATGCCTTGTCCTGCAAAAAACAGGCGATAATTTCGAGATTTGAGGGCGGGAGGAAGTTTTATGGATTTGATTTTTGCTTGTAGATTCATGTATCAGTACGGATCGAGCAATCCTATTTGATTGGTAAATATTTTGTAGCTAGCGCCCTTGGGCTATTGATTTCCACAATCGCCTAAAAACCTTTGTATTTATTGTTTATAGCGGAGTCTCCCTCCGCCTCGCATCCCCCAATCGAATGGGGAATTTAACTGTGTTGTTGACTCCTTCTTAAGGTATAGAGGATGCTCGTTGATTTGGGAGTCCGATCGCCCAAAAATAATACTTTTGACGTATTTGTGGACATTTGAGTATTCAGGATTTATGCAATCCCATCACAGAAACCGGGTTTTTTGGGGAATTTGCGGGCTGTTACCGCGTATTTTTCGACAAAAAGCCCGGTTTCTGGCCGATCGCGGGTTGCTCAGAAACCGGGTTTTTTGGGGAATTTGCGGGCTGTTACCGCGTATTTTGTCGAAACAAACTCGGTTTCTGCCCTTTTCCTCACTGAATGCTTAACAGCCAAGTCCCCAGGTAACGCATCAATGGAACGTCCCCTGGGGTGCGGATGCGGAGGTTGAAATTGTACATCCCGCCGGGACTCGGGTTCTGGACGTTGGAGAGCACAACTTCAACGTTGCTACCTGCTGGAATTGGTTCTGCGGGATAAATTTCTATGAATCGATTTTCTTTGTCCCAGATTACTTCTTGCAATTGTATTGTTTTGTCTTTGACGCGCACTTTAATATCTTTCTGGTCGAATTCGCCTTTGTAGTAGTCTGGATAGGATATGTTCAGTTGGGCGATCGCCAAACTTACTTTTTTGGAAGGAATTCGCAGCCGGTATCTGTCACCGTTCATCCCTGCTTTCCCGTAATCCAAGCGATAGTTTAATTGGTTGGCGCGCTCTGGGCCACCGAAAATTGTGAATCCCGGCATTCCTTGGGCTAAACTGATGGCGGGTAAGCCTGTCAGCAAACAACCTGTAACTGCTAGTGCTGAAAATAATCGTCTCATAATCGCTCCTCTGACCAAAATTAGAATGGAACCTTAAATATTTACTGCGGGCAATTTGCAATGAATGCCTTTAATATAGCGATTGTTTTGGCAATTTGATGAGTGCGATCGCCCGAATTCAATCAATTTTTTTTTGCGTAATACTGACAACAGACATTTAAACTACAGAATTAGGCAGCGTTCTATTATACCATACTCGGCTGCAAATTGAATAGTTTAACGAAATTGAATCTATAAGACAAGTTAAAGAAGCGAGCGTATTTTTGGCGATCGGCTTTACTATCAACGTGAGAAGCCAGCAGAATAGATTTCCACCGCCACCGGGCCAGCAATTGAAATCGCTTCTTGTCAAACGATGTCCGCGACTCGGCTTCCCTCGCCGAACACCTCTGCGGACTGGGAAATTTGAATTTCAACCTGCGTCTGCAGGTTTTGTCTGACTTTCTGGCGGTTTCAACCGCCCTGTCTCGTCCAAGCGCGGTTTCAACCGCCATGTATGCGTGCGGTTTTAACCGCCCTGTCTATGTCTAGAGTAAAGGAGAGTTAATGAAATTAGCGATCGCCAAAGAATTTAAAGCAGAGGAACGCCGGGTGGCCTTAGTGCCCGACGCTGTAGCCCGATTAGTCAAACAGGGCGTAGAAGTTTGGGTTGAGGCCGGTGCCGGGGAAAAATCGTTTTTCTCGGATCTTGCTTACGAAGAAGCCGGAGCTCGTGTTATCGGTGATACCGCTACGCTGTGGGGCGAAGCCGATGTCGTCGTCAAAATCGGGGAGATCCAAGAATCTGAAGTTCATCAACTTCGCGAAGGAGGCGTTTTCATCGGATTTTTGAATCCTTTGGGAAATCCGGCTTTAGTGCAGCGGTTGGCCGATCGCAAAGTAACGGCATTCAGCATGGAAATGATCCCGCGCACCAGCCGCGCCCAAAGCATGGACGCACTGTCATCCCAAGCCAACGTCGCCGGTTACAAAGCCGTACTGATCGCAGCCTGTGCATTGCCAAAATATTTCCCGATGCTGACAACGGCGGCGGGTACAATTCGCCCCGCGAAAATATTGGTAATGGGTGTGGGCGTTGCCGGCTTGCAGGCGATCGCCACAGCGCGCCGTTTGGGTGCAGTTGTCGAAGCCTTCGACATCCGCCCGGAAACCAAAGAACAAGTGCAAAGCTTGGGTGCTAAATTCGTTGATGTCGAACTAAAAGAAGAAACCGTCGCCGCCGGTGGCTATGCAAAAGAGCTATCAGAAGCCGCTAAAGAATACACCCGCCAAGTGCTAACCCAACACGTCAGCACCTCCGATGCAGTGATTACCACCGCTCAAGTTCCCGGCAGAAAAGCACCTATTTTAGTTACCAGAGAAATGGTTTCTCAAATGAAACCGGGATCGGTAATTGTTGACCTCGCGGCGGAACAAGGCGGCAATTGCGAGTGTTCGGAAGCAGGGAAAGATGTTGAATGGAACGGCGTTAATGTCATCGGGCCGATTAATTTGCCGTCCTCGATGCCGGTACACGCTAGCGAAACTTACTCGAAAAATATCTCGGCTTTGGTTCAGTTGATGCTGAAAGATAAGGAACTCAATTTGAATTTTGAAGACGATATCATTGCTGGTGCTTGCGTCGCCCGCGACGGTGAGATTAGCAACCAGCGAGTTCGCGATGCTTTGACGGCTGAGGCTTCAGCAGTCAACAGTCAATAGTCAACAGTTATTGGTCAATAGTCATTAGTTAGTAGGGGCGGTGGATGGTGCGTGCGGGCCCTCTTAGTAGTCATTAATCATTAGTGTCAACTTAAATCTGAAACCATTGATAAATCTCGTTTTTAGCCAAGGCCAGATGCCCCTAAATCCCCCGGATAGTCGGGGGACTTTGAAAGCTTCTTGTCCTCCCCTTATTAAGGGGGAGTAGGGGGCAAGCTAAGGGGTAATCTGGCCTCGGCAGTAAACAGGAGTCTGTGAATAGGTTTGACCAGATTTGGAAACGGTAAAGCTTTTACAGTTGATAACGAATGACTACTGACTACTGACTACTGACTACTGACTACTGACTACTGACTACTGACTACTGACTAATTACCAATTACCAATTACTAATTACCAATTGTTATGGCAGAAGGATTGATTGCAGGTTTAGTAGTGTTTACGCTAGCGTCGTTTGTGGGATTTGAAGTAATTAATAAAGTCCCGCCGACGCTGCACACACCTTTGATGTCGGGCTCGAATGCGATTTCGGGAATTGCGGTTTTAGGGGCAATTCTGATTTCGGGCCAGGGAAATGTGACTGTTACTTCGATTTTGGGGACGATCGCGATCGCCCTGGCCACAATTAACGTTGTCGCCGGTTTCTTAGTAACCGATCGAATGCTGCAAATGTTCAAGAAAAAAGAGGTTAAAGCGTGAGCGATTTTCTACCCAGTGGCATTCAGCTAGGCTATCTAGTGGCCGCATCTTTATTTATCGTCGGTTTGAAACAATTGGGCTCGCCGGCTACTGCGCGTCAAGGAAACGTGTTAGCTGCGATCGGGATGTTTATTGCGATCGTCGGTACTTTACTCGAAAGGCAAGTTATCAGCTACGAATTGATTGCTGTCGGCATCATCATCGGTTCCATTGTGGGGACAATTATGGCGAAAACCGTTGCAATGACGGATATGCCGCAGATGGTGGGTTTGCTTAACGGTTTCGGGGGCGCGGCTTCTGCACTTGTTGCTGTGGGCGAATTCTGGCGCTATCTCAGCATCCCGCAATCGCCGGCACCTGACACGACAATTACGATTCTTTTGGGCGTGTTAATCGGCGGAATTACCTTTACTGGTAGCCTTGTGGCGTTTGCAAAACTGCAAGAATTGCTGCCGGGCGCTCCGATTTCGTTTCCGTTTCAACAGCCGTTTAATGCGATGCTGGCGATCGCACTTTTGGCCGGCAGCGGTTATATGGTGTTTCACCCGGAGGATGTGCCGGTATTCCTGGCTTTGGTGGCGATTTCCAATATTTTGGGGATCATGTTTGTACTGCCGATTGGCGGTGGTGATATGCCGGTGGTGGTGTCGCTGCTTAACTCCTATTCGGGGATTGCGGCGAGTGTGGCTGGGTTCATTTTGATGAACAATATGCTGATTATTGCTGGGGCACTTGTGGGCGCGTCTGGAATTATTTTGACGCAGATCATGTGTAAGGCGATGAATCGATCGATCTCTAACGTGTTGTTTGGCGCGTTTGGTGGCGGCGGCGGTGGTGCGACTGCTGGGGCTGTTACTGGTGGGGCGATCGACAAAACTGTTCGCAGCATCAATCTCGAAGAAAGTGCGATGATGTTAGGCTATGCGCGATCGGTGGTAATTATTCCCGGTTACGGAATGGCTGTAGCGCAAGCCCAGCATTCGGTACGCGAGTTAGCCGACGGTTTGGAAAAAATGGGTGTTGACGTGAAATACGCGATTCACCCGGTGGCTGGGCGGATGCCGGGGCACATGAATGTGTTGTTGGCGGAAGCAAACGTGCCTTATCCGCAGTTGTACGATATGGACGATATCAACCCGCAATTTGACGAAACCGATGTTGCTTTGGTAATCGGGGCGAATGATGTGGTGAATCCGGCGGCGCGCCACGATACGGCGAGCCCGATTTACGGGATGCCGATTTTGGAGGTTGATAAGGCTAAGCATACGATCGTGATCAAGCGCGGGATGAGTGCTGGTTTTTCCGGTGTTGACAATGAGTTGTTTTACAAGGATAAGACGATGATGTTGTTTGGTAGCGCTAAGGATGTGGTTGCGAAATTAGTTGCTGAGGTGAAGCAGTTGTAGGATTTTTGCGATCGCACATTAACGCGAATTAACGCAGATAATTAAACCCGGTTTCTCCAAGAAACCGGGTTTTTGTTTTGATTTGGTTTTGATATCAATACTCTTCAGTCGGCGGAGGCTGACTTCGTTTGTCTAGTCGCGATTTCAATCGCCGAGTCTTCTAACTTGTGGGAAGGCAGAAACCGGGTTTTTTGCAAAAACATTTCCTACACAGCCAGAGATTACTGGAAAAACCCGGTTTCTTTAGTTTGAGTGCGCGGCCACAAACCGGGTTTTTTGCAAAAATATTTCCTAAAATTTTTGAGCTCCAATTTTTAGCATATATTTATGGCATAACCGAAGCTTAAGCTATGACAATAACCGAATTAAAAGTCAATCTTGCTTCCTTAACGATCGCAGATAAAGCAGCAGCTATAGAAATTTTACTTCAAACTTTAACCAACGGTTTGCTAGGCATAAAAAAACTCCCGGCTGGTGCGGCGGTGATGCTGGTGTTAGCAATACTCGCATACCCGTTTGGTCGCTGGTGTGCGATCGCCGTTTAGGTGCTTCCGATGGTATCATCCTATAATGATTTCCCGATTTAACCGTCGCTGATTTGGTAAATGCTTGGGCTTATGCTGATGCTGATCGAGAGGAAATTGAAACAGCAATCAGAGAAAATGAGGAAGCCTAAAATATGGCGCAAATATCCCATAACAGAACTTACCGAATCCGACAAAGAAACCGGGTTTTTTATCTAATCTGTCGGTAGCAACAAAGTATTTTCGCGAAAAACCCGGTTTCTCGGCCCCATGCTAAGTCCTATTCGCCCAAATCACCGTAAAATCTTACCAAAGGCACCAAGATTAGGTAAAATAATTTGGGTGTCAGAGGATAAACTATATGCGTTGGGTTAACTATATTACGATCGCGATTGTCAATACTTTCGGTGTCGTCATCGGTATTATTTGGGTTGCTGTGCCCGCAACAGTGGCTCAACCTTCCCTCAATTACCAACTCGCACTCTCAGGGCGAGAGTCAGACGGCGACACTCCGCAATCGCTCCCGGAATTATACAAATTGCGCGATCGCCTTAAGGTAGAATTAGATAACAGCACCAAAAATCCCGACAACAACCTATTTTCCCCAGAACATTGGAACCGCCAGCAATCCAAAAATCTGAGCGAGGAACTCCAAAACGCTCAAAGTCAGATTCAAACAGAAGAAAGAGCTAAAAATAATTGGGACGATGCTGCTAAAATAGCCGCCAGAGCTGTTGTAATTGGACGCACTTCTAAAGCCGACCCTGCTACTTGGGAAGAGTCACAACGCCTGTGGCAAATGGCGCTCAACCACCTGCGACTCATCCCTCACGGTTCTTTTTTGGCTGAGCGGGCGATCGACAAAACCATCGAATATCAAGGAAACCTCACTGTCGCTACCTACGAATGGCAAGTAGCACGTTCTCAAGAGAAAATTAGAGCCGAGGAAGAACAGGTAAGAGAGCTAGCCAGAAAACAGCAAGAGAAAAAAGAATTGGCCCGCCGAGAAATAGAAAGAAAAGAACAAGAGAAAAAAGAACTCGCCCGCCAAGAAATAGAAAGACAAGAATTTGCCCGACAAGAATTAATCCGCCAAGAACGAGAAAAACAAGAATTAGCCCGCCAAGAACTCGCCCGCCAAGAACAAGAAAAGCAGGAATTAGCCCGCCAAGAATTGGAAAAGCAGGAATTAGCCCGCCAAGAACAAGAAAAGCAGGAATTAGCCCGCCAAGAATTGGAAAAGCAGGAATTAGCCCGCCAAGAACTCGCCCGCCAAGAATTAGAAAGACAAGAATTAGCCCGCCAAGAACTCGCCCGCCAAGAATTAGAAATAAATCAGCAAGCAACTCCTCAACCAACTCCTGAGTCAACCGCAACTGCAACTCCCGCCCCTGTAGACCTCGCAGCCTCGCCGACCAACTTCTTCTTTGCGGGAGACACTAACAGAGACGGCGAAATTAATCAACTAGACGAAGCCGGAAAAGAACAATGGTCATTGTCTAGCGGCGCGCTAATTGTGTTTAACGATCCCAAGAACGATCGCACAAAAATAGCCCCTTGGAAACAAACCAAAGTTAGCGTCCCCCGCCGCGCAGCCATGCTTTCTCAAGTTAACTTAACTTTGTCTGAAAACTTCAAAACCTCTCAATTATTTATCACTGCTGATAGCATCGCCAGCCCTTATATCAACGTTTTTCAGAAAATAGGCGATGGATGGCAAGCTGTAGATATATCCGGTACAAAACCCCTAGTTTTCAGCACGAATATTGTTTTAGGTGTCGAAGCAAAACAATTTGCCGATCGCAACTGGAGCGGCAAAGTCAATCTCAAAGCAACTGCCGAAAACAACGGTCAACAAATCGCCGCCACAACCATCCAAATGGGTGTCAGTCCTTGGATAATACCAGCCAATACCGCACCAGTAACAGAAGTTCAAGTCAGCGACAGGGGGGCCGCCAACAGTGAATTTATCTCGCAACTCAAACAAGCAGTAGAACCCACTGGCGCTCAATTAAAAATTATCCAGGGCGGTAATGCTTGGATGCAAAATATTCAGAAAAACGGCTACATTCAACTTCCCGAAAAATCTGATCTACGCCAATTGAATGTGGCTCTCAAAAGCACTGACGAACCCAATAAAAACCCGCCGGATAAATCAAGTGAAGAGCGGAACTTGAGAGTAATTAAAATTGGTAACTCTCGCGACGATAACCCCGTAAGTCAGTGGTCAAATGGTTACGGAAATTTGCAGGTGACACCGCCGATTCCCGGATATCCAATGGGTCGAGCTTATTACGGAAATTCGGGAAATGCTAGTTTTAATCCAGAGGTACTTGATTTTATTCAAGCTCAAAGAATTCAAGGGCCCCCAGTTGATATTGATACTTCATGGCTTTTGACTCGCCAAGTCGATGAAATTATCAATTTTATTCCGAGTCAAACTCCCGGAAAATATGTAATGGCGATCGTCAGTCCAGAAGCAGGAGTCAGACTGTTAGAAGAATTGTCAAAAACAGGTTACGGCGATGTTACTATCAATCGCGGTTTGAGCAATGAAACTACTGTCAGCGCTGCTTTGCAAAATCAAGCTTTAATTCAACACAATCTCAATTTGCAAAAGCAGAAAATCAACCCGATTTTAGACAAATTGAAAAGAGAGTTTTCACTGACAGACGACCAAATCGTTCAAGTTCCAGCGATGTTTGGCTACAGCGGTTATGCTTGGTGGCCGAATATGGTCAATTCGGTACCAGTCAACGGCAATTTGTTAGTTTCTAATCCCCGCGGGCCGATGATTGACGGCAGAGATTACACTCAAGAAAGATTGCGCCAACTGCTACTTCCGGCTGGTGTTAGTGTGAGTTTTCTAAACGATCGCTATTATCAAGAATTGAAAGGAAACGTTCAGTCGGCAACGAATACTGTGAGGAAGCCCGAACTGCAGCCTTTTTGGCAGTCTTTGCCTAATAATTGAGTATTTTGTAGGGCGGGTTCGCCAAAAATCCTAACCAAACACCAACAATCTCATAAACCCGCCCCCACCAAACGATAAATTTACGCCTACATTTTTCTCATCAAAAAGTTTTGATTTATGTTTGCGCTCAATATTTATATTTCAGGGCGCACTCCGAACAAAGACCGGGTTTTTACCGAGATTGATGATTTTGAGCAGGTATTTGACAAAAAACCCGGTTTCTGGTCACTCGCGCGCCCTAGTTTGTACTAAGGACTTTAGTCCTCAGCGCTAGGAATGACGCATCGGTGGTCAGAAACCGGGTTTTTGGAGAAAATACGAGCGTTGCAGTTTACAGATGAGCGAAAAAAACCCGGTTTCTTTGACCTTAATAGGCAAGTCGCGATCGCGTAAAATGTTTAAAAGCAGTATTTGTACAAAAAATTTAGCACCATGAACGACGAACAGGAAAAAAATCAAATTTTGACCCAGCAACCAGAAACAGTTTCCACGGCCAGCGATGAGTTCCCGAATGCAGAAATGGTTAGTGCCAATTCAACAGCAGAACCGACAGAAACTCCCGCTGAAATTGTGGCAAACGAAGATATTCCAACAACAATCAACGAACTAGAAACAATTCCAATTTCCGCAGAATATCCGCCGGAAACCAGTCAACTTGTCAGTGATTCCTATCCCACAACTTACACAGCAAGTTCCGAACCGAAACCAGCTCAAAAGTGGCAAATTTGGGCAATTTTTCTCAGCGGAATTTTAGTCGGTTCCGTGCTCAGTCTCGGCAGTTTGCTGGCGTGGAGAATGTATCAGGAAAGAGCGAACATTCAAATCAGACTGCCCGCTGACGTACCCCTGCAGGAAAGCCCTCCGCCTGTCCCAGCAGCGCGCCTCAACCGCCGGCCCGGACTTCCCCCAGCACCCCAGCAGACACTGCCCCTCACCATCCCGCCGTCGGCCAGTCAGACTCCAATTCCCTCGCTCTCAGGCGTTCCGCCACTTGCTTCGCCGTTGCCGAACTCTTCTCCTTCTCCTTCTCCCGCTGCGGTGGAAACCCCTGTAACTGAGCGAGTTAACTTTCAAGCCGGCGCTACCGGAGTTACTCTGAGAAATAGTTTGCGGGCGAACATATCCAAGCGCTACTTGCTCGACTGCAATAGCGGCCAAACCATGACAGTAAAAGTTCAAGAAGGTGATGTTAGCGCAGCAATTATTGCTCCTAACGGTGAAAAATTAGGGACTGCTGATAGCACAGGTGAGTGGCAAGGTCAATTAGCCACCAGCGGCGATTATACTATTGAAATTTCGGGCGATCGCCAAGCAAACTACGGAGTTAAAATTGAAGTCAATTAGTAAGTATAATCGTATCGGGCGAGAGTTGCCAAATATATCAGCCCGCCGCGCCAATTACCAATTACCAATTACTAATTAGCAATGGTCGCACAAGTATCTCCAACCATCTACGAAGCCAAGACTCAGGAAATAGCTCGAGAAATCCTGAAGGCCACTCAAGACAAAAAGCGATCGTTTTTTGGCCAACTGCAAGACCAAATGCGCTGGGACGACAAACTGATGGATTGGGCAATGGCCAGCCCCGGACTGCGCGTCCAATTGTTTCGATTTATTGACTGTTTGCCCGCCCTCCGCAGCAAGCCGGAAATTGCCCGCCACTTGCAAGAATACCTGACTGTGGAAGAGGTAGAATTGCCCGAAGCTTTGAAAAAATTGCTCAGCTTTGCTAACGCTGATTCTGTCCCCGGTCAATTGGCGGCGACGACTGTTGCGCCTGCGGTGGAAACTTTGGCGCACAAGTATATTTCTGGGGAAAATATCAAGCAGGTAATTAAAACCTTAGAACGACTTCGCAAAGATAAAATGGGTTTTACAGTTGACCTTTTGGGGGAAGCTGTGATTACAGAAGCTGAGGCGGAAAGTTATCTCAACCGCTATTTGGAATTGATGGCGGAACTGGCGAAGGCAGCGAATAATTGGCCGCAGGTAGATGCTATTGATAAAGCTGATGGCGAAACTTTGCCGCGAGTGCAAGTATCTGTCAAGTTAACGGCTTTTTATTCTCAGTTTGACCCGCTGGATGCTAAAGGCAGCGAGGAGAAAGTCAGCGAGAGAATTCGCCTGTTATTGCGCCGCGCCCAGGAGTTGGGAACTGCCGTTCACTTCGACATGGAACAGTATGCTTATAAGAGTTTAACTCTCAGCATTCTCAAAGACTTATTGTTAGAGGAAGAGTTTCGCAGCCGCACGGATATTGGTATCACATTGCAGGCATATTTGCGCGACAGCAAACAAGATTTGCGAGACATTATTGCCTGGGCTAAGAAACGCGGCAATCCCATAACTGTACGGCTGGTGAAAGGTGCTTATTGGGATCAGGAAACTATTAAAGCAATGCAGAAAGATTGGCCGCAGCCTGTCTACAATGACAAAGTTGCTACGGATGCTAATTTTGAAGCAATGACGCAGTTGCTGCTAGAAAATCACGATTTTTTGTATGCAGCAATTGGCAGTCACAACGTGCGATCGCAAGCCAGGGCGATCGCGATTGCCGAAACTCTCAACATACCGCGCCGCCACTTTGAAATGCAGGTATTGTACGGCATGGGCGACAAATTGGCTAAGCTTTTGGTCGATCGGGGTTATCGCGTCCGAGTCTACTGTCCCTACGGCGATTTGTTGCCGGGAATGGCTTATTTAATCCGCCGCTTGCTGGAAAATACCGCCAACAGTTCGTTTATCCGGCAAAGTTCCGAAGAAATGCCGATCGAACAATTATTAGCCGCACCAGTAGCCAACGGCAACGACCAGCTAGTTTACAGCAAAGTATTCCCCAACGTCGCCGATACCGACTACGCCAATACCAAATTGCGCCAACAAGCAGAAACAGCCATCAAATCAGTGCGCGCCAACCTAGGAAAAACCTATTTACCCCTAATCGATGGCGAGTACCAAAATACCGAAACCACAGTTAATTCCCTCAACCCTTCCAACCCCGCAGAAATAGTCGGCAAAATCGGATTGATTTCCGAAGAACAGGCAAAACAATCCCTAGAAGCAGCAAAAGCAGCCTTTACCGGCTGGCGCAAAACCCCCGTCCGCCAGCGCGCCGGAGTTTTGCGAAAAGCAGCAGAATTGATGGAACAGCGGCGGCACGAACTGTCAGCTTGGATGGTATTTGAAGTCGGGAAACCAGTCAGAGAATGCGATGCCGAAGTTTCCGAAGCTATCGATTTTTGTCGCTACTACGCCGATGAAATGGAACGGTTGGAACAAGGGCAAAATTACGATGTAGCCGGAGAAAACAACCGCTACACCTATGGGCCGCGCGGCATTTCTTTGATTATTTCCCCTTGGAATTTCCCCCTGGCAATTCCCGTCGGCATGACAGTTGCATCGCTAGTAGCAGGTAACTGCACTTTACTAAAACCAGCGGAGTTTTCCTCAGTAATTGCGGCTAAAATAGCCGAGATTTTGCTAGAAGCCGGGATTCCCAAAGGCGTATTTCAATACGTGCCGTGCAAAGGTTCAACCGTGGGGGCGTACATGGTGAAACACCCAGATGTTCACATGATTACCTTCACCGGTTCTCAGGAAGTTGGCTGTCAGATTTATGCGGATGCTGCGATTTTGCAACCGGGCCAAAAACACCTGAAGCGAGTAATTGCGGAAATGGGCGGCAAGAATGCAATTATTGTCGATGAAAGTGCGGATTTAGACCAAGCCGTGGCGGGGGTGGTTTATTCGGCATTTGGATACAGCGGCCAAAAATGTTCTGCTTGTTCGCGAGTAATTGCGATCGAATCGGTGTACGATACTTTTGTGGAAAGATTGATAGAAGCTGCGCGATCGCTCAATGTCGGTGCAGCCGAAAATCCCGGCACTCAAGTCGGCCCAGTCATCGATGCCACCGCCCAGTCGCGCATCCGCGAATACATCGAAAAAGGTCGCGCCGAAGCTAAGATAGCCTTAGAAATGGCGGCACCCGAAACAGGTTATTTTGTCGGCCCAGTGATTGTTACGGAAGTATCGCCGACTGCAACTATCGCCCAAGAAGAAATTTTTGGCCCGGTGTTGTCGGTGATTCGGGCAAAAAATTTCAGCGAAGCGATTGCTATTGCTAACGGTACGAATTTCGCTTTAACCGGCGGATTGTATTCTCGCACGCCTTCGCATATCGATCGCGCCCAAGCCGATTTTGAAGTCGGAAACCTGTACATAAATCGCGGAATCACCGGCGCTGTGGTATCGCGGCAACCCTTCGGAGGATTCAAACTTTCGGGAGTTGGTTCCAAAGCCGGCGGCCCGGATTACTTGCTGCAATTCCTCGAACCGCGCACAATAACCGAAAATATTCAGCGACAAGGTTTTGCGCCGATTGAAGGAGTAGACGATTAATCATTCTTGGATTCGATGGTTCGGATTTGTGTCCTCTCAATAGAAGTTCGTAACAACCATAAATCGTAAAAACCAGAATTTGTAGGGGTGGGTTCGCCAAAATTTTTGACACCTAACGAGGTATCTTAAAAACCCGCCCCACCAACCTAAAAATTCATAATTTATTGAATTTAACCTGTGGCGGAATGTTTCGAGGGGTTATATCAAATCCTCTCTTCATCGGAATAGTAAATTCACTGTTGACTGTTGACTGTTGACTGTTGACTGTTGACTGTTGACTGTTAACTGTTGTTATTTGTTATTTGTTATTTGTTGGTTGCAATGCCCTAGGCCCGGTTTGGCCTAGGCCCGGTTTGGCCTATGCCCGGTTTGGCCTATTCCCACTCCTAGCACCTCATCTTTCGCTTGAAAGGGTATATATTGTTAAATAAATCCATCGTCGCCATTAAAATTTAACTAATTATTGATTTATGGAACTTTCTAAAAACAGCGAGAGCGCGAAACTTTCCCCTGCGATTCCCCCACAATGGCTGCGATATTTAATCGTTGTTTTATTACTTTTAGGCATATTTTTTCGCTTCGGCAATCTCGGAGGAAAAGTATACTGGATAGATGAAGCTTATACCTCCTTGCGGATGTCTGGTTATACAGAATCAGAGTTTATTGAGCAAGTAGTTGACGGAAAAATTCGAGAAATTCAATACTTACAAAAATACCAGCGGATTAATTCAGAAAAAAGCGTAGTCGATACTGTCAAAGGTCTGGCATTAGAAGAACCTCAACTCGCTCCCCTGTATTTTATCACAACCAGATTTTGGGTGCAACTGTTCGGCGATTCAATAGCTGTAACTAGAAGTATGTCGGCAGTTTTTAGCCTGCTGGCCTTGCCTTCTATGTATTGGTTGTGCTTAGAATTATTTGAATCATCCCTAACAGCTTGGTTGGGAGTTTCTTTACTCGCTGTATCGCCTTTTCAAATAGTTTACGCTCAAGAAGCTCGACCTTACAGTTTATTTATCTTAGTAATTTTGCTGTCGGGCGCTGCTTTGCTGCGGGCAATGCGTCTAAAAACTAACAGCAGTTGGGCAATTTATGCCGTAACAGTAGCGCTGGGATTTTATTCTCACCTATTATTTGCACTGGTAGCACTAGGACATGGAATATATGTAGCTATTTCGGAAAAACTGCGATTTCAAAAAAATATAATTGGCTATTTACTAGCATCTATAACCGGAATTATTGCTTTTTTTCCTTGGATTTTGGTTTTTATAATCAACTCCCAAAATGTAAATCAAAAAACATCTTGGCAGTCTTTAAAGATTCCCCTTCCAGACTTAGCTGTCAATTGGGTGTATAACATTGCTAAGCAATTTTTCGATCTAGGAATAGACTCCAATGTACCGCGATTATATTCGAGATTGCTCCTACTTTTGACTTTAATAATTGTTGCATATTCTTTTTATTTACTCCTGAAGTATACAGAACAGCGTGTTTGGTTGTTTGTTATGACATTAACCTGCGTGATAGTCGTGATTTTTTTACCCGCAGATATAATTTTTGGGGGAATTCGATCGCTCAACACGCGCTACATGATTCCCTGTTATCTAGGAATGCAAATAGCTGTTGCCTATCTTTTTGCTTCCAAAATCACATCTCCTCAAGTTACAGTGCAGTTGCAAAAGCTGTGGAGGCTGGCTTTTGCTGCTGTGCTATCTGTTGGGATTATCTCTTGCTGCATCTATTTGCCGGCAGACACTTGGTGGAATAAAGACCGTTCTTATATTAACATCCCGATCGCCCGCACGGTTAACTCAGCTTCTGGCCCTTTACTGGTTGCAGATTTGTGGGTGTATAGTGTAGAGAAAATCGCTAATTTACTCAGTCTGAGTTCCCTGCTGGTTCCCCAAACTAAATTTATCGTATTCCCGCCTCAAACCGTGGAAATTCCCCCAAATTTTAAGGAGATATTTTTATACGGAATTTCCCCTGAAGTAAAAGCAGAAATCGAAAAAACGACTCCCTATGAAATCGAAAAAATTTATTCTCTAAAAGGTGGAGATACCATTTTGAGTAAGTTGCGAACCAAGTAAAAAATATTTAAAAAATGCGTTTTAATTTACCTAGAAATTGGTTGGGTTTTCTGATAATCGCCGTATTAGCAATCGGCATTTTATTTCGATTTGTCAATCTCGATGGAAAATTTTATTGGATAGACGAAACCTATACTTCTTTAAGAGTTTCCGGCTACACGGAAGCGGAAATGCTCAAAGAAATTTCCTACAATAAAATAAACTCGCCCTCGGATTTACAAAAATACCAGCAGGTAAATTCCGAAAAAACCTTAAGCGATAGCCTGAATTCCTTAGCAACCGAAGACCCGCAACACCCGCCGCTGTATTATGTACTAGCGCGATTTTGGGCGCAATGGTTCGGCACTTCAGTTACAGCAATGAGAAGTTTGGCCGCGGTGATTAGCTTGCTAGTATTTCCCGCCATTTATTGGCTGGCTTGGGAGTTATTTGAATCCTCTGCTGTGGCTTGGATGGCGATCGCAATTTTCGCGATTTCTCCCTACCAAATCTTATTTGCCCAAGAAGCCAGACAGTACAGTTTGTGGACATTAACTACTATTTTATCGAGTGCCGCCTTGCTGCGAGCAATGCGCCCCGAAGCAAATCAAAATCCAATTTGGCTGGTTTCTCACTGGGCGCTTTACGCAGTCACAGCAGCAATGGGATTTTACACCCACTTGTTATTTGTCTGCGTCGCCGCCGCCCATGCAATCTACGTCGCCTTGATTGCCAACTGGCGCGATATTAAAACATTTATTGCCTATTATGTAGCAGCTTTAATTGCTTTAATCGGCTTCATGCCTACCCTCGTAAATACTGTAGAAAATTTAAATCAAATTAGAAGCACAACAGTATGGGCAGAACAGACAAATCTCTTAAGATTAGTTAGCAGGTGGGTGGGTTCCCTCAGCATAGCATTTTTTGATATTGGCATTGATGGAAGTGCCAGCGCCACACAACTAGCCTTGATAATTCCCGCTGGTATCGCGATTCTAGCTTTAGTCGGCTATGCGATTTATTTTCTGTGCCGGCAAACACCAAAGCGGGTGTGGTTGATGGTATTGTTATTAATTGCCACAACCGCAATATTTTTAGCCTTACCCGATGTACTTAAAGGCGGCAGGCGATCGGCAAATCCGCGATATTTAGTTCCTTGTTATGTGGGAATTCAGCTAGCAGTTGCTTACCTGCTGTCTACAAAAATTAGCAACAAATTTGATAATTTAAAACAGCAAAGATTGTGGAAAATAGTTATAGTTTCACTGTTTTGTGCAGGCATCATATCCGGTGGAGTTAGTTCTGGGGCCGATAGTTGGTGGAACAAAGGCAGCGGCTGGCTGCGCGCCGAATTGGAAGTAGCGGCGATTGTCAATTCTGCCAGCAATCCCTTAATAATCAGCGATGCGAATATCGCATACATTATGGCTTTGAGTTATCGCTTGCAACCACAAGTCAAACTGCTAATAGAACCGCGCTGTTATACTTCTTGCTACAAAAATCAAGAATTGGCACGAAAAAAACCTGAACCCCCGACAATTCCCGGCGGTTTCAGCGAGTTGTTTTTATACAGACCGTCCTCAAATTTGCGATCGGCAATTGGCCAACAAAACTATCAAATAAATCCGGCGGTTAGTAATGTCGATCTCAATCTCTGGAAAATTACCAAGAAATAATCTAAAAGTAGGGACACGGCAGTGCCGTGTCCCTACAGGTACAAATGAAAATCATTTAGGATTGCTATATGTCGCAAGTAGAGTAGAATATGGCTGCTTTTCGCGGTAAGCTAGAAATTAAGCATCTAAAAATAACATAAAAAATCTACAATGACAGTAACTGAAACCTCCAATATTCGCAAACTGCTGTGCGATCCAGAGTTAGGACTGATCCCTCATCTAGAAAAGTGCCTGAAAGACTTGCACTCGTCGGCGATCGCCAGCGGAGAGAAATTTAAGGTAGAACCTTATGATATCGAACTCCAAAGCTGCGACACCCAGAAGCATCCCAACGACCAAAGACTGATCGTCACTCAGTCAGTGTTAATCAAAATTCCCTTGACAGGGAAAGCTGAAGACAAGATGCACTTATTTCTGATTGCAAGTGACTTGCAGAACCAAATCGACATCAAAATTATCGACTGGAGTGCCTTAGAACGCCGCCAATACGACATTCACGGCATCCCCTTAAAGCAGCCGATTACCAAAATTGAGGGCGAGATGAAATACGATTTAGTATTCGATCGACCAAATCACTGCTGCATCACTCTGTGCCGCAAATTTGACTTAATTTACGCCGCCAATTATTAAGGATCGGAGTTGATGGTTGACGCTGCAACTATACAAAATTAGGATTAAAGTCATCAATACAAACCTACGATCAAGTTTGTATTGATGACTTTATTCCTTCTTGATATTGTAACGAGAAAGAACTACAATCCTCAGTACAAACCGGATTTAATTTAAACCGATCGATTGGCAGTTTCCGCCAGAATCTGCTTAATTTGAGCAGGAGTCAGACTCGGATTTGCCTGCAACATCAAAGCTATCACCCCAGCTACGTGCGGCACTCCCATTGAAGTACCCGCAAAATATCGATAGGGAATCCCCGGTTCAGAAAGCGGTACAGTTGAATAAACATCACCAGAATCTGCCCTGCCGCCATCACCACCCGGAGCAACAAAGTAATTAATTAGCTCCGATCCCGCCCGGTTAGAAAAATCTGCAAACAAGCCGTTGCGGTTAACCGCACCGACAGCAATTCCTACCTCGTTTGCAAACCGAGCCGGATAATCTACCTGCGGGCGAGCATCATTTCCCGCTGCTGAAACTACGAGTATGCCGCGAGCTTCGGCGGCTTGAATTGCAGTCAATTCTCGATCGTTCAACTGTTGGCCGCCCAAACTAACATTAATCACTTTTGCTCCATTTGCTACCGCATAATAAATCGCCTCAATTTCATCGTTAATTGTCCCCACTCCGGCGCTATCGAGTATTTTTAAAGGCATAATTTTCGCAGTCGGAGCCGTTCCAGTAATTCCCACTCCATCTTTTTTCGCAGCAACTAAACCCGATATATGAGTGCCGTGACTGTTATCATCCATCGGGTCATTATCGCCGTTGACAAAATCCCATCCCCGGAAATCGTCCACAAAGCCATTGCCATCATCATCAACGCCGTTGCTAGCTTTATTGCGACCACCCGCATCAACGCCGCTTTCCCCCGGATTGCTCCAAACATTCCCGGTCAAATCCGGGTGATTGTAGTCAATTCCGCTGTCGATAACTGCTACTACAATGCCGTCTCCAGTCAAGCCTTGGGCCCAAACTTCTGGAGCTTTGATTAAATCTCGGCCCCACTCGTCGCCGCCCAAGTCGGGAACGTCAGGAAAAGTTGGAACACCCGCAGCCTTAGCAACTGCTGCCGCCGCATTCACCAAACCGAACCCGAAACGACTGTCAAAACCAGGCACGTTGCTTGGATTGTTATCAGAAATAGTTGGAGGGGTTGCAGACAGATTTAGGGTAAAGTTTGTATTGCCTTGGTATTGAGAAACTCGGATAAAGTAAGTTCCTGCTGCCAAAATTTTGAGGTCGATTGACTCCGGCGATAAACCAGGTTCTTGAGAAGCAGCAATAATATCGGTAAAGTCAATAGAATTGTCGCCATTAATATCTTTAATCAGCGCAACGCCAACATCGCCGGTGAAATTGTTGACTGTTAATTTAAAGTCGCTAGTTGCAGGCAAAGTAAAGCGGTAAATGTCGTCTGGTTGAGCGCTGCTAACGGAGTCGGTGATGGTTTGAGTGCTGTCCAAAACGCCTAAATCGCGGGCTTGGCTGAGTTGGTTTCCTAATAGGGTGCTTGCAGAGATAAATTTATCGGCGAGGTCTTGTGGAGATGCGTTGGCTACCAAGCCTAAAATAGCATTGGATTGGCGAATTTTAATTAATGTATTGGAAATGCCGGGGGCGATCGCGATTTCTTCGAGAATCAAGTCAGCTTCGGTAAGATTGTCAGTCAGTCCGATCGCATCGACAAAACTGTTAAAGTCTGTAATGATGTCAGCGGCTGCGGGATCGGAGGCTGCCGTGTCGCTGCGGAGGACGAAGGTATCGGAGCCCAAACCCCCTGTCAGGGTATCTGTGCCTCCATCGCCTACTAAAACGTCGTTACCGCGGCCGCCGTAGAGGTCATCATCTCCCCTACCTCCCTGCAGGGTATCGCTGCCAGAATTGCCAAATAAGAAGTCATTGCCGGTACCGCCGTTGAGCAAGTCATTTCCGACACCACCGAATAGTGTATCGGAATTGCTGCCGCCGAGGAGTCTGTCGTTACCGCTGTCACCGTTGAGGCGATCGGCATCCGAGGAACCGACAATCAAATCGTTACCTCCGAGGGCAAAAAGTCCGTTAGGATAAGGAGTCAAAAAGCCCGGAGTTAATGCGAAACTGTTGGGACTATCATCTAAAAGATAGGAAAGACCGTCTGGACTCGGGCTGGCCATAGAAATTTACTCCTTATGTACGATCGATCTAAATTTTAGATATAAAACATGAAATTGTGGTTAAGAAATCTACAATCCCAAATTCACTAATCAGGATCGGAAAATGGGAAAACAACACTTGCATCGACTTCAGAATTTTTTCAAGCTGGCGAAATCGCGTTTAAAGCCTTATGTTCGCTATGTGATTCTGGGCGGGACGTTTTTATTTATTGCGAAAGCTTTTTTCACTCACTGGCGAGAAGTTGCGAACATCCAAATTCGAGCCGAAAGTTTTCCCTTGCTGGCGATCGCCCTCGGCATTACTTTAATGTCTCTGATTTTTGTCGGCTGGGTGTGGATGTTAATTTTGCGGGAATTCAATCAAGTTGTAAGTGTCCGGTGGGCGATTCAAATTTTTCTCAAAACTAATATTGCCAAGTATTTGCCGGGGAATATTTGGCATTTTTGGGGTCGAATTTCGGAGGCAAAAAAGGCTGGTATTTCGCCGAAAGTTTCTATTCTCAGCGTGTTGTTGGAACCGCTGCTGATGGCTTCGGCGGGGGTGCTGATTGGTTTGATTTGTTTTGACAAATTCAACGGTTTTCTGCGGACTTTCGGTTGTGCTGCGATTTTAACGGCGATTCAGCCCCGAATTTTAAATCCGATCGTCCTATTTGTGGAGCGGTTGAAGTTATCTAAGAAGAACGGGGAAAATTCTGAGATTGGGGAGGAAATTGGGGAGGAGATTGGGGAGGAGATTGGGAAGATTGGGGAGGAAATTGAGGAGGTTGCGGGCGATCGACCAACTTGGCGTTTGGGGTCTAGCTCCAATCTAGCTAAAAACACATCTGGTGTCAAGTCTTCGCCGGCAATTAATTTACCAATTAAACGCTATCCTTTAGTGCCGTTAATCGGACAAATGTGTTTTATCGGATTGCGGGGCTGCGGTTTTTTGCTAACGGTAATGGCTTTAAATCCGGTGAATTTGATTGATATTCCGAACTTGTTCGGTGCTTTTTGTTTTGCGTTTGTTGTGGGTTTAGTTGTACCGGGTGCGCCCGGAGGGATGGGAGTATTTGAAGCAACGGCGATCGCCCTGCTGTCCGATCGCTTTTCTGTAGCTATAATCTTGAGTGCGGTGGCGTTGTATCGGATAGTGAGCATTTTGGCGGATGTTGCGGGTGCTGCGGTGGCAAAGATCGATCGGCAGCGCAGACAGGTTAAAAGAAGGTAAATTTAACTGTTTCGGCATCAGTTACCCCCTGAAAATATCGGAGAATCTGTAGATTGCAGGTAATAGGAATAATGCCATATAGTAGGGAACCGATTAGAACCGTTGGTGTCAACTTCACCCAAAAAAACACTAGAGGTTTAAACCCTAGCAGACTTATGCACTCCGACAAAGAAACCGGGTTTTTACCTAATCTGTGAGTTATAATGAAGTATTTTCCGAAAAACCCGGTTTCTCGGCCTTTAGCGTAAAATAGAAATTGATGATACTAGCAAAGGACTCATCCCCATGACGGCAACAATTCCCACAAAAACCTCAGCCGAAATCATCTACCCAGACAGCGACGGCCAACCCATGTCTGACAACACCAAACAGTTTGAACTAATTGTCACCATTCAAGGCGGAATAGATGCCCTATACAAAGAAGACGAAAATATTTTTGTAGCAGGTGACTTGCTGTGGTATCCAGTCGAAGGAGATAACAAAACTCGCCAAGCACCTGATACGATGGTAGTATTTGGCAGACCGAAAGGTTACAGAGGTTCCTACCAACAGTGGCTGGAAGACAATATCGCCCCGCAAGTTGTCTTTGAAATCCTATCACCGGGAAACCGAATGGGATCGCTGTTTAAGCTGTTTAATTTCTATCAGAATTATGGAGTAGAAGAATATTATGTCTACAATCCAGAGGATAATGAATTAATGGGTTGGCTGCGAAGTGATGGAAAACTCAACTATATTGAATTAATTGATGGTTGGGTGAGTCCGCGTTTGCAGATCCGTTTTCAAACTGCATCGGGAGATTTAGAAATTTATCGGCCTGATGGAAAAAAGTTTTTGTCTTATGTGGAGTTGTCAAATCAAATGGAATCAGCACAACGACAAATGGAACTGACACAGCAACAAATGGAACAAGAACGACAGGAGAAAGAATTAGCACAGCAAAAAGCCGATCGCCTTTCCGACAAATTGCGAGAAATGGGCATCAATCCCGACCAAATTTGAACAAACAAGACAGCGGTTGAAACCACGTCTATACTGATTTCAATCGCCCTTTCCCGACTCTCCCGACAAAATCCCAACCAACTCCGCGTGTTCCGGTGAATTAATCCCCTCCTGCAAAACCGCCATCACCTGCGCCAAATCTCCCGACAACAAAGCCGGTACAGCCAACCACAAACCCGGAAAAACTCTACTGCAAATAACACCATTATCATCCGGTTGGATAGAAACATAGTTGCCTTTTTCCAACCTAAACCAATGCAAACGTTGTTTGTTAATCTGCCAAACCATATACTCCTGCACCCCATTTCGCCGATAAGCATTTTTCTTGTCATGCAAATCCTTAGATGCTGTACTTGCAGCTATTTCTACAATCAATTCTGGCGCACCTTGCACGTAATCATCATCAGTAATTCGCGAATTTCCTCGATTCTCAATTCGCAGCAAAGCGTCGGGCTGCGGTTCATTTTCTAAATCTAAAAATACAGTAGTTTCAATCCCTAAATCTACCCCTGGTGTTGCCACTTGGTAATTCAACAACAATCCGGTAATCGCAGCATGGGGTTTACCGTGGCTTCTGTGACGTACTGGGGATGGCATATACACAATTCCTTCAATTAATTCGGCTTTCTTGACCTGCGGCATGGCGAGATAGCGATCGTGAAATTCAGGTCGTGAAAGCCGATCGCCATTTTCCAGCGGCAGAATACTCGCATCGTCATCAGCAGGAGTTGGTTGCTCAATATTTCTTGTACTTTTTACAGATATTTGAGTCATCAGAAATCACCTTTTACTACAGGTATAGAAACTCGAAATAGTCAAATAAATAAGCAGTTATTTACATTATACACTTAACATCAACCTCGTTTTATCTTGTGAAAACAACGCTTTCAATCCTCAGACAACCTATAATAACTTGACATATCAACCAACCAGCCATGCAAAATCCGCGCCAAATAGCCTTTCTCGCACTCCGCGAAGTCCACCGCCGAGGTGCGTTTGCAGATGCCGCCCTCGATCGCACTTTAGGCAATTCTCAACTCAACGACCTCGATCGGCGTTTAGTCACAGAGTTAGTTTACGGTAGCGTCAGGAGAATGCGGTCGATCGACTTTATCATCGACAAACTAGCAACAAAAAAATCCTCCCAACAACCGCCAGACATCCGCACCATCCTACATTTAGGCTTATATCAACTGCAATATCTCAACCACATCCCCCCCTCCGCCGCCGTCAACACCACCGTTCAACTAGCAAAAGAAAACGGATTTTCAGGGCTCAGCAGTTTTGTCAACGGTTTGCTGCGACAATACATCCGTTTAACCCCCCCAAGCGGGGCCCGCACGCACCATCCATTACCCCTACAAGAAGGGGCTAAGAGTGCTCCGAATTCCCCTCAGCAACCAGAGACTGAAACCACATCAAATCCCCCCCCTTACCAAGAAGGGGCTAGGGGGGGTTTGAATTTCCTAACATTACCGGAAAATCAAATCGAACGCCTCGGAATTCTACACAGCTTCCCCGACTGGATTGTCAAATTGTGGATCGAACAAATAGGCGAAACCGAAACCGAACAACTCTGTGGATGGTTCAACAAATCCCCCAAAATTGACCTGAGAATAAATCCCTTAAAAAGCTCGATCGCCCAAATCGAAGCCGCCTTCACAGCCTGCAACATCTCAACTAGCAGAATCCCCAACTTACCCCAAGCATTAAGACTAAATAGCAGCACCGGCGCAATTAAAAACCTCCCCGGATATAGAGAAGGTTGGTGGACAATCCAAGACAGCAGCGCTCAATTAGTCACCCATTTACTCGATCCGCAGCCTGGAGAAATCATCATCGATGCCTGCGCGGCCCCAGGAGGGAAAACCACCCACAGCGCCGAATTAATGCAGGATACAGGCACTATTTACGCCTGCGACAAAACCGCCAGCAGACTCAAAAAACTTAAAGAAAATGCAGACAGACTCCAGATGAAATCTATCAAAATTCATACCGGAGACAGCCGCCAATTCCCAGAATTTATCAACCTAGCAGACAGAGTTTTATTAGACGCACCTTGTTCCGGCCTCGGAACCCTCCACCGCCGCGCCGACGCCCGCTGGCGGCACACACCTGAAAACATTCAACAACAATCCCAACTGCAATCAGAATTATTAGCAAATGCAGCGAAATTTGTCAAGCCCGGCGGCGTATTAGTTTATGCAACTTGCACGATTCATCCCTTAGAAAACGAACAAGTTGTGCGATCGTTCTTAGACAACAATCCTCACTGGCAAATCGAACCGCCAACCATTGATTTACCTGTACAACCATCACCCGAAGGATGGGTGAAAGTTTGGCCGCACAAATATCAAATGGACGGCTTCTTTATGGTTAAACTCAAGCAAAATTAACTTGCAAGACGATTGAAATTCGCAATTGCATCGGCGTTAATCAGTGTTAATCTGCGGTTCACCATTCACAATTTAGATTGTTGCCATAAATCCAATGTACATTTAAATTGTTGGTTGGGTCGGGCGTTTTTTTTCAATTGTTGGTGGGAATGAAGGATTGTTGGTGAACCCTGCCCGGAAGGATTGTGAGATCGTGTATTTTTGATGAAGGGGCGATCGCACTGGTATTGCAAAGAAGACCGGGCGGTTGAAACCGCATCTATACAGACAAAACCCGGATGGTGCGCGGGTTGAATACCCGGCAGTTTAAATTACGTTGTTTTCTTCAGGTTTCAACCGCCGTCTTATTTTTTCCACCACCAATCAACCAAAATTCAACGGATCGACATCAATAGTTAGACTAACAGAACGCGGCGTGCGTGAAGCGAAGCTATCCCGAAGGGAATCGCGCAACCCGATCAAATCCGACAAATCCACAGACTCATCCACAGGTAACTTCAGCAAAATCTGCCACCGATAGCGATTCGCCACCCGCATAATCGCCGCCGGTGCAGGCCCCAACATCTCGCAGCCAGTCACCGAAAGTCGATCGATATACTGTTGACAAACAGACGCCAACTGTACCGCAGTCACCGCAACTTCCGCCGCATCAACACTACTCAACCGCAACAAAACCAACCGCCCCGAAGGTGGATAATTCAACAGCGCCCTTTCTGCTAATTCCGTCTCCACAAAACCCGCATATTCATGCCGCCTCACCGCTTGAATTACCCGATGTTCGGGAGTGTAAGTTTGGATAATTACCCGCCCCGGATCGTCACCTCTCCCGGCACGTCCCGCCACTTGAGTTAATGTTTGAAAAGCCCGTTCGCTGGCCCGATAATCCGATAAATTCAGCAACCCATCAGCAGACACAACTCCTACCAACGTGACTCCTGCTAAATCTAACCCTTTCGTCAGCATTTGCGTCCCCAACAAAATATCAGCTTCCCCATTCGCAAATTGAGTTAACAATCTGCGGTGGTCGCCCTTATTTCTAGTAGTGTCGCTATCAAACCGAATCGCCCGCAATTCGGGA
Organism: Tychonema sp. LEGE 07196; assembly: GCF_963890365.1. Lineage (NCBI taxonomy): Bacteria > Bacillati > Cyanobacteriota > Cyanophyceae > Oscillatoriales > Microcoleaceae > Tychonema > Tychonema sp. LEGE 07196. Next base: position 54,219 of record NZ_CAWPRX010000177.1, read on the forward strand.
AACAATCTGGTTAATTCCTGTTCCACTCGCTGGGTGCCGCTGCCGAAGTTTTTGAAGTAAGGAGAACTGCAATCTGGACAGTTTTGAGGGTGTCGTTCCGTGTGGTTGCAGTAGTGACAGCGCAAAATTTCGGCACTTCCTTCGCCGACGTGGTGATAGGAAAGCGAAACATCGCAATTCGGGCATTCCATCACGTAGCCGCAACTCCGACAAGAGACAAAGGTACTGTGTCCTCGGCGGTGAATAAACAGGATGCCTTGCTGTTGTCTTGCTTGCAATTGTTCCAGGGCGTTTTGCAGGGAAGTGCTGAAAATTGAACGATTTCCTTGCCGCAATTCTTGCCGCATATCGACTACTTCCACGGGCGGCATCGGGCGGGAATAAATGCGAGTTGGTAATGATAAATAATGGATAGTTGGTAACGAGTGATAATCTCGGCGCGTCCCCACTAATGTCTCTAAGGCTGGCGTTGCAGAACCTAAAATTAAGGGACAATTTTCTAATTCCGCGCGCCATTTGGCAACAGTGCGGGCGTGGTAACAGGGCGCTGGTTGGTCTTGTTTGAAGCTGCTGTCGTGTTCTTCGTCGAGGATAATTAAGCCGAGGTGAGGCAATGGTGCAAAAATGGCCGATCGCGTGCCGATGACAATTTGCGGGGTTCCTGTCAGCATCTGCCGCCATGTATCGTAACGTTCGCCGTCGGATAGGGCGCTGTGGTACACGCAAATTTGCTCGCCAAAACGGGCGCGGAATCTGTCTGTAAGTTGCGGTGTCAACCCGATTTCGGGGACGAGCACGAGGGCGGATTTGCCGCTGGCCAAGATTGGGGCGATCGCCTGCAAATACACTTCAGTCTTACCAGAACCCGTAACGCCGTGCAGCAGCACTTGACGGAATCCCGAAAAACTGTTAATAAACGCTAAAGCCTCAGCTTGAAAATGAGTTAAATTTTTCGGTGTATCCGGTAATTGAGCAATTGCGCGATCGGCCCTGAGCACTTCCCTTTGATCGATCACAATACAGCCTTTTTCTGCCAATTTTTTGACAACAGAAGAACTCGTACTGCAAATTCTCAGCAAATCGTTCATCCACATTTCACCGCCGCCCAGCCGCAAAACTTCTAATACTTCTTGTTGTCGCTTGGTTAAATCTACAACAAAGGCGCTAGGAATTAATGTCACTGCCGGTTTGAATTGTGCTTTGGGAGGATTGGGCGGTTCTATATAACTTTCTACCCAACCCCGTTTCAACAAATCTCGCAATCCCCGATAGCTTCCCTTGACTTGTCCCTGGAGATATTTCCAAGTGTAATCGCCGTTTTTTTGAGCTTGCAGCAATTGCAATATTTGACTGGCGGCGGGATTGAGAAATGTTTCGGCATTGGGAGAAATAGCTTCTTTAATTAAGCGAATGCGGCGCACAGAACGGCTTAATAAACCGGGCGGCAGCGAAGCTCTAATTACTTGAATTAATGGCGTGCAGTAATAGGCGGATACTCGATCGAGCAATTCCCAGTAAGTAGGCGGAAAAAAGCCCGTACAGACAACATCTTCGACATCTTTAACCCGCCCCGGATCTAAGTCGGTTGGCAGTTGAGAGATGAACCGAATGGCGATCGCCCCTACCTGTTGGCTGCCAAAGGGTACGCTCAAAATATCCCCCGGCTGCACGTTCAATTGGGCTGGTAAGCGATAGGTAAATAGTTTGTTTTCCTCCCCCGGCAAGTCCCCCGCACCCCTGAAAGGAGAGTCCACCAACACCTCGATCCACTCTGCAGGCGCGCTGGGGCGCTGGGGCGCTTGGTTGCTATCGTAGGAGGCCCCCGGCTCTGCGGCTGCAGGGGTTGATAAACCAAAAGTGACAGTAGACATAGGGTTGTACATCAAACTAGGAGGAGCCGCAATCAAAGGGCGTTTTGATTATCCCTCAGTTTACCGCAGTCGATCGAGACTTAGGCAGAACCTATATTTTACTCGTTTTACTCGTTACCAAGCTCTTCCTGGTAACGCAGATCCGCAGGCTCTGTCTCCCTAACTCTGTGTCGAGCCAGAGCCTCTAGATATAGGTTCCCAAGCAGAGCCAGAGAACCAGTGAACTCCCCATCTCCCCATCT
>NZ_CAWPRX010000178.1:0-1123 GCF_963890365.1 Tychonema sp. LEGE 07196
GTGGGGGTGTAGGAAAGGGGGAGGTTACAACCTGGCAGATCGTGATTAAGCCGAATTTCACGCATGATCCTGAACTATTCGGCCTGCTCGTCTTCATCTCCATCAATAGCGCCATCGAAATTTGTAGTCTTACTTGGCAGAAGGGACCTAAAATTATCTTTAACTTCCTTCACCTTTTCAGATAATATCTTCAAATCGGATCTGCTTACCGCCTCCTGAAAAGGCGAGCTGTGATAACTAGGGTCAACCAATCGAATTGGTGCTTCTTCGAAACGCTCAAGAGCCGCTGAAAACAGCCTTGCTCGAAGATCTTCATCAATCTGCATGGCTTCTGTTCTGTATCCCTCATACGCCTGAGCAACCGAAGCTTTGAATGCATAGTCTTCGGCGAGGCGAAAGGTTGTGCCAATTTGCTTTGTTGATAGCCAAGCAAACCAAACCGGCGCACCAATCCCCAGAATAGCGAGCAAAGCGTTCACGATCACTACGACCGTTGGTTTATCTCCCGTGAGGACGTCCTTTAGCGACTCGACACGCTCCCAGCCCACGCCCGCCGCTGCAATCAGTGCGACTGCTAAACCAGCAGTCCAAGCGACGCCTGCCCTTGAAAGCGCATCCTTCCGAGCCTCGAATGCCTTGGAAAGACCGACAGCCGTCGCCCCTCGCAAAGCATGCTCACTTTTAGCCAACAAATTATCAGCCTCGATGAACATCGTTTTTATTTTTTCATTTGAGACATCAATGCCCGCCAAAAGGTTCTCACGAGATGAAGCAACGATTTCAGAATCTTCACTAATTTGCCTCGCCAGCCCTTGAGCTTCCTCAATCAAACTCGCAAGTTCATGGCGCCGTTCCTCCAATTCGGCCAAATCGGTCGGCAACTGATCGGCTGCTTCGTGCGCCGCCTCAATGTCCGCAATTTTCCTAGCTACATCTTTTGAACGTGGCTCAATTTCCTGCAATCGAGCTTCTACTGAACGCAGGCGCTTCGTGAGATCTCTAGGCTCAGGACTCATTGTGGTAGCCAGAAGATGACGATTGCTGCGATACAGATAGCGGACATGAAGGTGTGGGCGCATCGGTCGTAGCGGGTGTGGATGCGCCGCCAGTCCTTGAGTTTTCC
>NZ_CAWPRX010000179.1:0-55233 GCF_963890365.1 Tychonema sp. LEGE 07196
TTTGAATTTGGTACGCGGGGACTCCGCGAAACCTGGCATTAGTGCCTAAACGCCCAAAAGATATCCTCACGCTCGATTGAGCAAACGTGGGGAGTTTGGGAACCCTAGAAATAGGGATATTGAAGTAGAAATTATTCAAGAATCCTCGTGCCTTCAGGCCGAGTGAGTGTCAAATTAATCTTAGTTTCAAACAACAATGCAGCCCCAGAGGCTGTCGATTGAAACCCGACTAAAATAGAAAATATCCCACCCATCCCCGTAGCACAAATGCTAAACAAAATTTGGCAATTCCTCAAACAACTAATTCAGCGCCTATTGGGTACCACACCCCCACCAAAACCCCAAAATACGCCCATCCGCCCCACCCTCACCGACGCGGAATACGAATCGAAATTTATGGAAATTCTGGAAGGGGTAAATGCTGGCTGGAGTCGAGGGGATGTCGCGGGATTTTTAATCGCAAAACGGCTTAAAGATGGTGAATTGGCTGGTTGGTTGCGACGGTTTGGAACTCGATTGTTTGAGGAGGAGACGCACGCACCATCCACCGCCTCTGCGGATGCGGTGGCTTCGCTGCAGGAATTGGCGTACAGGCTGGGTTTGTTTGGTAGAATGGGTAGCGGGGAATTGTCGCAGGTGGCGGGGGATATTGGGCGGGAGATTTTGACGCGATTTCCGCTACCGGTGGTTGAGGATGATGTTGGATATGGGAATGTGATTGAGGCGGTGTTTGTTGGGAATGGTTTAGGTTTTTCTGGGGATGGGAATCGCAGCGGCGCGTCAGGTGTGCCCGGATGAATTGAAAGGCCAAACTTGCCTGTATCTAGCATTTTGGTCGAGTTGGGCGATCGGCATGATATTCTTAGCAATTAAGCACCGCTTCCGTCGGTAATTTTCACGCACTCAAATAGGACTAAACAAAACTGAAGTCCTCACTACAAACTGAAATAGTAATGATACAAGTAATCGGCATCGACTTAGGCGGCACCGCAATTAAACTCGGCAGATTTAGCGAAGATGGTGTTTGTCACCAATCTTTAACAGTTCCCACTCCTCAACCCGCCACTCCAGAAGCCGTCTTAGCTGCCATCACCGATGCTATTTTACAACTAAATCCTGCCGAAAATGCTGTAAGTGCGATCGGTATCGGCACACCAGGCCCAGCAGACGCCGCCGGCAGAATAGCCAGAGTCGCAATTAACCTCAAAAATTGGCATAACGTCCCCCTAGCTGACTGGTTGGAAGCCAAAACCGGACTCCGCACAATATTAGCAAATGACGCGAACTGTGCCGGATTGGGAGAAGCTTGGTTAGGTGCAGGAAAGCACTTTAAAAACCTCATATTGCTAACATTAGGAACTGGAGTAGGCGGTGCAGTTATCCTCGATGGCAAACTATTTACAGGTCATCTAGGCGCGGCTGGAGAGTTAGGATTAATTGCCATCAATCCCGACGGCCCGGAGTGCAACAGCGGCAATCGCGGTTCTTTAGAACAATACGTTTCCGTACAAGCAATTCGCCGCGACACTGGTTTGGAACCCCTAGAATTAGCAAATTTAGCTAAGTCGGGAGATACCAAAGCTTTAGAATATTGGCAAAATTACGGGCGCTATCTCGGTATCGGTTTAGCAAGTCTGATTTATGTTTTAACACCGGAAGCTATTATTATTGGCGGTGGAATTAGTGCGGGTGCAGAGTTTTTCTTGCCTGCGGTTAGAGCCGAAATTGAGCGGCGGGTGCTACCTAGTTCTCGCGAAGATTTGCAGTTATTGCTTGCTAAATTGGGCAATCAAGCAGGTATGGCAGGCGCAGCAAAATTAGCTTGGCAGCTAGCTTTAATGACTAATAACTGATTGACTAATATCAATTTCTATTGTACTCATACATGATGTTGACTGTTAACTGTTAACTGTTGACTGTTATTGGTTATTGGTTATTGGTTATTGGTTATTGGTTATTGGTTATTGGTTATTTGTTATTTGTTATTCCAATGAAGAGAGGATTTGATATAACAACGAACAACTAACAACTAACAACTAACAACGGACAACGGACAACTAACAACTAACAACTAACAACTAACAACTAACAACTAACAACTAACAACTTCTTCATGGCAGAGACTGCCCCGTCGTATTTTTGATGTATTCCTGAATTTTTTGATAATCGTCTGAGTTGCCTTCGCGCATGAGGATAATATTAGTCGCGCTGTCAGGCAGAAAAAAGCTGATTAGCCGACCGTTTTGTTCGCAAACAAAAGAGCTAATTCGACTCAAATCGATCGCAAATTCCTTGCGGTCAAAATGAATTTTTATCCACGAACCCCTAGAATTGCGATCGATGGTTTTTTTGAGGTAATCGAGAACTTGCTTGTAAGCCTCATGATTGCCTTGGGGATGCAGGATAATCGGCTGACTGCTATTAGGCAGCCAAAATGTGATGCGCTTGTTATCCAGTTCGCTCGAAAAAGCACTAATAGTGTCAAGATCAATTATGTATGTATTTTTTTCATAAATAAACTTGCTCCAGTAAGCCACACAACCCTCCTCAAACCTGCGTTTCCTGGTATTTTATGATAGTTTGACAATTCATACCATTTTAGATTTTAGATTTTAGACTGCGGCTAACGCTCAGTCGATCGATTTTAGATTGAGAATGACTGATGATTGTGGGGATTGGCATCTTACCTGCAGTTGTATTGTGTTTTGAGATTGGTATCACTATTGAAATCACAGCTAAAAAATTCAGTAGAAATATCAGTATTTTTGCTTTTTACCTTTTACGTTTTCCCTTATACCTTGGGGTACTAGCCCCCCAAACCCTATGTTAGGGCAGAGGTGAGGTTTTTGGGTCGTTGAGAATGCTGCCCGATATCATGTCCGGTAGATGAGACCCCTCTTAAATTCTATTGTTGGGTTGGATGGGTGAGAGTGCGATCGATTATCTGTCCTATGTGAATATTTGTCTGCACTCACCCGTCCCTACAGACATTTAATATATCAAAACTAATCGATCGCACAGGATAGGAGATTAACTTGCGGCAACTTTCCCCGCTACCAAGTCCCGAGGCTCAGTTTCTAAAACATCCTGATTTCCTTGGGTGCTAGCCGCCTGGATAAACCCTTGAAACAAGGGGTGGGGGGCGCTAGGTCTAGATTGGAATTCAGGGTGAAATTGACAGGCGATGAAAAAGGGATGGTTGGGTAATTCGATCATTTCTACCAATCGGCCGTCGGGAGAGGTTCCCGATAGCACATAACCTGATTCTAAGAACAGATTGCGGTAGGAGTTGTTGAATTCGTATCGGTGGCGGTGCCGCTCGTAAATCACTTCTTTTTGATAAAGTTTGAAAGCGAGGGTGTCTGGGTTGACGCGACACGGATACAAACCCAGTCGCATTGTACCGCCCAAATCGACTACATCTTGCTGTTCTGGCAATAAATTAATTACCGGATTTGCCGTAGTTGGGTCAAATTCAGCACTGTTGGCATCCTTCAGTTGGGCGGTGTTGCGCGCCCATTCAATCACAGCACACTGCATCCCCAAACACAATCCTAAAAAAGGTATTTTGTGCTGTTTAGCATATTCGATCGCCGCTATTTTGCCATCGACTCCCCGAATCCCAAAACCTCCGGGTACAACAATGCCGTTGATATCTTTGAGATAATTATCGAGATTTCCCGATTCTAAATCTTCTGAGTTAATCCAGTGCAAATTTACGTCGCAGCCGATCGCAATTGCCGCGTGCCGCAAAGCTTCAACCACCGAAAGATAAGCATCGTTCAAGCGCACGTATTTGCCAACCAAAGCAATCTCAATCTTGTGGCTGGGACTGTAAAGCCGCTTGACCAAGGTTTGCCACTGAGTCAAATCGGGTTGCCGCTGTTCGAGTTGCAGCAAATTGATGGTTTGTTCTGCCAAACCTTCTTCTTCCATCATTAGAGGCACTTCGTAGATACTTTTGGCATCTTGAGCCGTGATGACGCATTCTTCGAGTACGTTGCAGAATTCCGACAATTTTTGTTTGAGGCCCAAAGGTAAAGGCCGATCGCACCGACAGACTAGAATATCTGGTTGAATGCCGATCGACCGCAACTCCTTAACCGAGTGCTGAGTCGGTTTAGTTTTCATCTCCCCAGCCGAAGGAATCCAAGGTATCAGCGTTACGTGCATATACAAGACATTTTGCCGCCCGACATCCTTGCGAAACTGGCGAATCGCCTCCAAAAACGGCAAAGACTCAATATCTCCCACCGTGCCCCCGATTTCCGTAATCACCACATCCGGGTTAGTATTTTTTGCGACTCGGCGAATGCGGTCTTTAATCTCGTTAGTGATGTGGGGAATCACCTGCACCGTGCTCCCCTGATACTCGCCGCGCCGTTCCTTATTAATCACAGCTTGATAAATCGAACCCGTGGTGACGCTGTTGAGGCGAGACATGGAGGTATCGGTAAAACGCTCGTAATGCCCCAAATCCAGGTCGGTTTCCGCACCGTCTTCGGTGACAAAGACTTCTCCGTGCTGAAACGGGCTGAGAGTACCGGGGTCAACGTTAATATAAGGGTCTAGCTTCAAAATCGAGACCGAGTAGTTTCGGGACTTCAATAAGCGGCCGAGGGAAGAAGCGACAATTCCCTTCCCGATACTGGAAACCACGCCGCCGGTCACAAACACAAATTTGCTCATAGGATTTTCAACTTTAGATGTTTCTCAGTTAAGGTAACACTCAACTCTAAGAGCTAAAATCAAAAATTGTCCAGCAGGGCTAGAGCATTTTTCCTGTACGGGTGGGGAGGCGATGGGTTGCAGATTGGCTCGATCGGGCGTTTTGCAAGGGTTTTGAGAGCGATCGCCCAAATTAACAACCTGTGCGCGAACATTTGTAGGGCGATCGCCCCACCACTCAAACAAAAAATGCTTTTTACAAAGTCCAGATGCAGGCGATCGATCCAGAAACCGCAGATATCGGGCAGATGCAACACCGAACTCTATAATCCAAAACACAGATTCCTCCCTTATTGCTGCTTTTTTCTTCCCAATTACCAGACTGGTTGACTTTCTATTAAAAGCGTGGCTGCAATGGTGTCTACCGGCTTTGAGAAAAAATATCCCTGTCCGTATTCGCATTTGAGCGATCTGAGCAAATTAAGCTGTTCGATAGTTTCAATTCCTTCAGCAATTACATCCATGCCTAAATGACTGGCTAAAATTAAAATAGTCTGTACAATAGCTTCATTGCCTTCGTCTTCAGTCATGCGGCTGACAAAAGCTCGATCGATCTTTAAAGCGTCAGTTGGAAAAGTGTGCAGGCGGCTCAAAGAAGAATAGCCTGTGCCGAAATCGTCAATATATAATTGAACTTCTAAATTTTTCAATTGCGCGAGGGTAGCGGCTGCTGATTCGGCATTGTCCATGATTACGCCTTCAGTAATTTCTAATTTTAAGCTGCGGGGGTCTAGTTGAGTTTCTTGTAAAATTTCGCTGATGCGATCGATTAAATCCGGCTGTTTGAATTGTTCGTTAGAAAGGTTGACGCTGACAGTCAAGGGCGGATTTATGGGAAATCTTTGGTGCCACTGGTGGATCTGACGGCAAGCCGATCGCATCATCCACCAACCAATCGGTACAATCAATCTGGTTTCTTCTGCGACTAAAATAAATTCGCCGGGAGATACTAAACCCCGCAAGGGGTGATACCACCGCAGCAGCGCTTCAAAACCGCAGATTTTACCGCTGGTTAGAGAGACGATGGGCTGGTAGTAAAGCCGAAATTCCTGGGAGTCGAGAGCTCGCCGCAAATCGTTTTCTAGTTGCAAAAGAGCGACGGCGCGAGTGTGCATACTTAAGTCAAAAACTTCGTGGCGAGCTTTCCCCAATCCCTTAGCGTGATACATAGCTGCATCTGCATCTCGCAGCAATTCTTCGGGTCGATCGTACAACATTTGGAACGGGACATTAGCACCGGGAGATTCGGAAGACAAGCAAGACAAGGCAGTTGCCCGATCGATATTTTCGCCATTTCCAGAGTCCGATAGTTCGCTGCTTTGCGTTGGCTGCGGAGGTAAACCAGAAGAAACAATGCCAATGCTAGCACTGCTAAAAACTTGATATTCGTTGAGATAAAAAGGCTCTGCTAGTTCCGCTTGCACTCGTTCGGCAATTTGGATTGCATCTTCTGTATTGTTGATATTTTCTAACAAAATAGCGAATTCGTCGCCGCCGAGACGGGCAACGGTATCTCCAAGGCGCAAACAGGTTTCCAGGCGCTGCGCGATCGCGACTAGCAAGCGATCGCCCACTAAATGCCCCAAACTGTCGTTGACAACCTTAAAGCGGTCGAGGTCGATAAACAGCACCGCAAACACAACTTCGGGACGGCGTTTTGAAAGCTCGATCGCGTGTCTCAAGCGATCCATAAATAAAGCTCGGTTGGGCAAACCCGTTAGCGTATCGTGCAAAGCATCGTGTACTAACTTCTCCTCTGCTATTTTGCGGAGGGTGATATCTTCGACAGTACCTTCGTAGTAAAGCAAATTGTCGCCAGCGTCGCGAACAGCCCGGCCGTTCTCGGAAACCCAGATGGTAGTGCCGTCAGCGCGGTAAACTTGGGACTCGAACTCTGACACACAACCGTGTTTTTCGATCGCGCGCAAAAATTCGACGCGGCGGTTGGGATCGAGGTAGAGTTGGCGATCGATATTGTGTATGTTTGCGATCAGTTCCGGGGCTGACTCGTAGCCGTAAATTCTGGCCAAAGCAGGGTTAGCGCTGAGGTAGCGCCCATTGGGCGTTGTCTGAAAAATTCCCTCGATCGCGTTTTCAAAGATGCTGCGGTATTTTTCCTCGGCTTGTTGCAGCGCTTCTTCCGCTTGTTTGCGATCGCTGATATCCGTCAGCGTCCCGAGATAGCCGAGAACTTCCCCGCTGTTGGCAATTTCCGGGACTGCTTGCCAAAATATCCAGGTTGTGCGATCGCCGTTGCAAAAGCGGTACTCTAATTTACAAGGCAACTTGTTTTTAACAGCGCCATACCATTGGCTCAAAACGCTCTCGCGGTCTTCTGGGTGCAAACTTTGAGTCCAACCTTCGCCGAGTGCTTGTGAGACTGTCAGTCCCGCCATCTCCAAAAATCGCTCGTTGACGTAAAAACAATCTCCAGCCGCGTCGGCGCGGAAAATCCCGACCGGCAGGATTTTTGCCAAGGTGTAATAGCGGTATTCGCTTTCTAACAGGGCTCTGTCAGCTATTTTAGTCTCGGTGATGTCGAACATCGCGCCTTGAAGGATGACGGATTTGCTGGCTTGATCTCGAACTGCGATCGCTCGATCGCGGAACCAGACGACTCGACCGTTGCGGGCGATCGCCCGGTATTCTGAAACCAGCGGCGCGTCGCCAAAGATATCTTCCCCCTCGCTAAATTTCTGTGTGGCGTTTTCTACCAACACGCGATCGCGGTCTTCTGGGTGAACGAGTTTCAGCCACAAATCAGGGTCTGCCCTCCATTCAGCTACAGAATAACCCAGAAAAGTCTCGATTTGCGGGCTGATGTAAAGTTTAGCAGCGCTGCGGTTGAGGGGAGAAATGTAGGTGACAGCCGGTATTTGTTCTACGAGGGCGCAGTATTTGGCTTCTACGGTGCACAGTGCTGCTTCTAGGCGCTGCCGCTCTAATTCGGCGGCGGCGCGTCCGGCAAATATGCTGAGAATTAGTTGAAATTTAGTGAGTTCTGCTTCTAGCAAAGGTCGATCGTCAAAAATACAAATAATCCCTAAAGGTTCGCCGTAAGAGTTTTTGAGCAGGGCTCCGACGAAACTGCGCGAACCTGTAACTACCGCTCTGCGGTCTTGTGGGAATGCTTCCACCAGGCCGTCTGGACAGGAGTACATTGCCTGCTCGAACACTAGGGTTTCGGGAGTGTTGGCGGTGTCGCACTCAAAATTTGGCTGTAGCTGTCCGTCGCTCCAAAAACTGAGCACTTGCAATCGATCGGGAATTGCATCGCTGCGTTCGATCGACTTAATCGACTTGGCCGCCACGGCGCAGCGAACTCCGAGTGCACAGGCCAAGTGGCGAACTAAAGTATCAAAGAATTCCGATCCTCCCGGCGCATCAGTACCTGCTAGAATGTGGCCGAGCAAGTCTCGATCTAATTCCGGGGAATCGCTGACAGCGGCTTGGTTGCTGGCCTGGGGGCGAGATGTATTTTGGGCCATCTCTCCATCCACATTCTGACTTAGGGTTTTGCTGGTGCAAGGCCCGACAACAGGTGAAGAGTTTACTGTTGGGCGCTGTTGCTGGGGGAATAATAGAGCGCGGACAATACCTAAAATTTTACGCAAGAATCTGTCAGCGACGGGGAACAGATTTGAGTTGGGGAAAAGCAAAAAGTTTTTCGGAATTTTCAATTTTGCAGATAAATCCCCGTTTAATTCTGGCGGCTGTGGTTGCTCTGCAGGCTGCAGATTGGGAGGCCTTCGCTGCAATTTGAGATAAATCGCTCCGGCAAAAGCTAAAGTCGCCGATAATCCTAGAAGGTATACAAGAATCTCAAAGTAAAAAAATAAATCTCGATCGAACATTGATTAATACCGCTCGACAATTATAGTAGTTATCTGAAGCCAATCTATTTATTAAAAATAACTAAGTATTGTCACCAATGGGTAACGCAGACAAGGTAGGATCGCAGTGAAGGCAACAATGCAAGTTAATAACCCTGATGAAAGCGATCGTTTTTGAAACGCCCGGAAGCGCGTCCGTACTGAGACTGCAAGATATCCCCGCCCCTACTATACAAACAGAAAGTGAAGTTTTAGTGCGGTTGCGGGCGGCGGGAGTCAATCCGATAGATACTAAGTTGCGATCGCGCGGCACTTTTTATCCAGAAAAAACTCCTCACGTTTTGGGGTGTGACGGTGCTGGAATCGTAGAAGCTGTCGGTGCTGCGGTGCAAAGTTTCCAAGTGGGAGACGAGGTTTTTTTCTGCAATGGCGGTTTGGGCGGGTTGATGGGTACCTATGCTGAGTTTGCCGTTGTAGACGAACGTTTCCTCGCCATCAAGCCTGCTGCTTTAAGTTTTGTTGAGGCGGCGGCGGCACCGTTAGTTTTAATTACAGCATGGGAATCGCTGTACGATCGCGGGCGGTTGCAAGCTGGCCAAAAAGTATTGATCCAAGCTGGTGCCGGCGGTGTCGGCCACGTCGCGATACAGTTGGCTTCGTTGCAAGGTGCTGAGGTTTGTACTACTGTTGGTTCCCAAGCCAAAGCCGAATTCGTACGGCAGTTGGGTGCAGATTTAGTTATTTTATACAAAAATACTGATGTTGTCGATGAGGTTTTGACTTGGACTAAAGGACGAGGAGTTGACTTGGCTTTCGATACTGTCGGGGGAGAAACTTTTTACCTAACTGTTCCGGCTGTGAAGATTTATGGAGATTTGGTAACAATCTTGGAACCAGATCCGGCTTTGGGGAATTTGAAAACAGCGAGGATGCGAAATCTGCGAATTAGTCTGGAATTAATGTTAACTCCGATGCTGCAAGGTTTGGCGGAGGAACAGCAACAGCAGGCTCATATTTTGCAGCAGTGCGCTGGTTTGTGCGATCGTAATTTGCTCAAAATTCATGTCAGCAAAACTTTCCCGCTAGCACAAGCTGGTGCTGCTCACGAACTGTTAGAAACAGGCTCGGTAACAGGTAAAATAGTTCTTGAAATTCCCGGTCATTGAGATTTCGGCCGCAGGAAATTGGCGGCGGCACAAACTTGCAGCCGACTACGGGAGCGGGTTGAAAGCATTGTGAATTTAACCTACATTCCGTCATTCAGATTGAACCTGAAATAAGGTTTAAAACAAGAATGCAGTTCGCTTGCTCGTGGTTGAAACTCTCAGAAAATCAGTCATATCATGTCCGCAATACGAACCGTCTGTTTGTGTTATTAATCGATCGGACATGATGTCATATAAAATCCTCTCTTCATCGGGATAACAAACAACAGTTAACAAATAACAAATAACAGTTAACAAATAACAAATAACAGTTAACAATTAACAGAATCTAAAACCTCAAATTTCCCATTTAAAATCGCGTAACTTACCGTCTCTACCCAAAGCTTCATCGGCCAATTCCACCATCCAGCGATTCGGCCGCGCTTGGGGTCTGGCCGCGAGCACCAAGGCCCAAGCTTCTGGTTCTTTACCTCGGCCCAACAGCGCAGCACAAACAGTCAAAGCTGTGGCTGTTGAAAGGCTGATGCCACTTTGACAGCAGACGAGCAAATTGCCGGGGTTCGCCGACATTTTGAGGGCAAAGTCAATAATTTGGAGGACGTCATCGAGTGTAGCTAAAACCAGATCGGGGTCGTCAATGGGGGTTTCGAGGTCGTTTAACGATCGCCGCAGTCGGTTCGGGATTTTGTGAAAACTTTTGGGTTGGGGTAGGCCCGGAGTGCCGATCGAGATTAAGTATTTGAGTTGCCGTCCCGCAGCGCGATCGATAATGTATTCAGTGGCTTCTGCTTCCGAAGCTATCAAAATTTTCGGCAGTTTTTCACCCAATAAATCTGCAGAAGTTGAGGATTTAGAATCAACAGTGTTTACCTCAACGCTAACATCCGGTAAGTATTGGGCCGCCAGGGCGCGAACGTCAGCAACTTCGCGGTTTAAAGCTGATTCCAGAGCCAAAATTGCAGCACCCGATCCAATTTGACCCAAGGATTTAACAGCTTTTTGACGGACTCCAGGGGTTTCGTCCCCCAGCAGATGCACCAAACCTGCGACGGACTCCTCTGTAGCAATTTGCCCCAAAGCAGCAGCAACTCTCCACCGGACATAGGATTCGCTGTCGCCTCGCGCGATCGCCAGTCCCGCAGCCACCATTTTTTGCAAGTTAGCATCTGAGCCTGTATTGATGTTCCCCAGGGCCACCGCCGCCCTGCCGCGCACGAAAATATCTCGATCCCAGAGCGATCGCATTACTGCCACCGCAGCCACCTCGCTGCTGATTTCCCCCAAGGCAGAAACTGCACTGCCGCGCACGTCTGAGTCGTTATGGTTGAGGGCGGCAAGCAGCCCCGCCACAGCCGTTTCCGTGCCGATTTGTCCCAAGGCCTCGGCAGCCCTCAAAGAAACGGCGTAGTAGTCGGGATCGTGCAGCAATTCTACTAAGTGGGGTACTGCGTCGGGGTCGCCGATTTTCCCCAAAGCCGCCGCAGCCCGGGCGCGCACTATTTGATTGGTGTCTCGGAGGGCGGCAAGCAGCCCGGGAAGCATCTCAGAGCCCCCAATTTTCCCGCAGTTGACCGCCGCCCGCCAGCGCACTTCGGGGTCTTGGTGTTTGAGGGTGGTAAGCAGTGCTCTGACGGCTGTTTTCGGCTTCATTTGGCCCAAGGCCCAAGCAGCCTTGGCGCGCACTGCTGAGGTTTTGTGGTTGAGGGCTTCTAGCAGTGCTGTGACTGCTGGTTTCGAGTCAATTTCTCCTAGGGCCCAAGCGGCCCAAGCTTGCACTTGGGAATCTTCGGATTCGAGCGATCGGGCTAATTCAATTACTGCAGCTTCCGAGCCAATTTTGCCGATCGCCCGAATGCTGTGAAGGCGCACGGCACTTTGTTTGTGGTTCAATGCTTTGACTAGGATCGGAATTGCCCAGTCGGAACCAGTTAGTGCTAGCAGTTGAATTTTTAGCAGTGGCGAAGTTGGGATTTTTTCGATTAATTTTATTGCTGTTTTTTGAAATTCTGGTTTGAGAGTACCTGCTAGCTTCGAGCCTAGTTTTAAGTTTACTTTTAAAGCTAATTTGATGGCGCGCAAAGCCATACTTTCCTGTTCTACTTGTGGCAATATTGTCGCCAAGGCGTGCATCCCTTGTCTTTCTTTCAAATATTTTTGTTTAAATTGAGCATCGCTGAGCTCTGGTAGCTGTTGGATGAGGGTTGCTGCTGAGTTCATTGATTTATCCTCATATTTTGGCGATCGCTTGAGATTGCTCTTTTAAACTCACCGAAGCGTCCATTTTAGATTTTAGATTTTAGATTTTAGAATTGCTCCACAGATTAATCGGGAAGCTTAAACTCTGGTTGATTTTTTTTAGTTAGACACTGACTCTCGCATCAGCGACTTGTACCTGTTTTTGGGCGGGCTCATAAAAAAAAATTAGCTGCACCTACAAAACTCAAATTCTCATAAAACTTGTACTACTTTTAAAATATGTCGAATTCGACTATTTTTGGCAATTCCTCAATAATTAATTATCTAAGTTGTTTTGGCGATCGGCAAGAAAGTTAGTAGTGTTTGTTACTTGGCATCGCCGCGCTCTTGACTAGGCGAACTGCGCTATATAATTTTAGAGCAAGTTAGGTTCAAAGAGCGATCGGCTCCGTTGAACGCAGCGAACCGGAAACAGCCCAATTCCCGGACAGTATCTTACCCGTAGGGCCCGTTTTTCAAAACCTCAGCCAAAGCGTTACCGTTATCTCGCAAACCTTCGTAAAAAAACAGCACTTCTCCTTGAATGCCGCGGGCGCGGTTGTAAGCAATTACTTGCAACAATAGCTCAGGATTCATGCTATACTTACTACCTCGATTCGCTAACAAAATACCGGGGGATACGCAGTGCAGTTGTTCGCCGCTAAGCTGTTGGTCAACGAGTCGATCGACCAATTGTTTGTAAGCCTTAAAATCCCGGCGGTAAAACTGGGGATGAAGCATATCAACCAACTTTTTGTCAACCCAAGTTTGAGAATCTTGCAAATATTCCACCAGTCCCCATTCATAGGGACTAGGCGAAAGCGACAGCAACAAATCAGGATTAATAGCCTTCAATTCTCGGTGCAAGCGAGCCACAAACTCAGTAATAATATCGGCGCGCCAGTGCAGCCAATGTTGCTCTCTCGGATTCTGTGGCGCTTCTCTCCCGCACTCTTGCAGGTAGCGTTTAACCGTTTTTTCGTCATA
The DNA here is from genome assembly GCF_963890365.1 of Tychonema sp. LEGE 07196. Lineage (NCBI taxonomy): Bacteria > Bacillati > Cyanobacteriota > Cyanophyceae > Oscillatoriales > Microcoleaceae > Tychonema > Tychonema sp. LEGE 07196. Next base: position 12,950 of record NZ_CAWPRX010000179.1, read on the forward strand.
ACCGCCTTCGGAAGGAAGCGCAATGCGATCGTCTCCTTGAACCCCATTTACCGGATAATTCCTAGCAACTTCCAGCATCAACCCCAGCAAAAAATCTTGAACTTCCCCATCAAGAGAATTCATCCATTCAAACTTATTTTTTTTAAGTAAATTGCCGCTGCAATCGCGAGCCGCCCACTCAGGTTTTTTCGCCAGCAAATGACCGCCATTGAGATTGTAAGAACTCACAAATCCGTATTCAAACCAAGGAATAACTTTTAAACCAACTCTATTCGCCTCAACAATTAATTCTGCCAGAGGGTCGCGCCCTTGATAGCGCGCATCTATTTCTATCCCAAATTGTTCGCGCATAATTTGAGAAGGATAAGCAGTAAAACCCCGGTTCCAAACAACAGGAAAAACTGTATTAAATCCCGTATCTGCCAGAAAGTCCATTGCTTCAGCAATCCGCTGTTTTGAGGTGAGAACTTTGCAGTCGGTGCTGGGTATCCAAACGCCGCGAATTCCCGTGTGATGGGGCGTAAATGTTCTGGGAATCGTTATTTCATTTTTCGCGTCAACTAAAACCGCAAACTGCTGTTTAAATAAAGATTTGAAACTGTGAATTGCTGACTGGAATCGCTCTAAAAATGGCATTTAATCTAGGGATTTACAAGATTTTGCACGATTTTTTATAACTCGCATTAGGTGTCAATATTAGCAACGGGCTCGCGTGCCCGTTCCACAATTAATAAAATTTCTTGTGGGCTGTTAGCAACGGGCTCGCGTGCCCGTTCCACAAACAATAAAATTTCTTGTGGGGCGGGCACGCTAGCCCGCCCCTGAAATTTTACTGACCAGCCCTGAAATTGTGCTATGCAGCTACTCCAGACAACTTCTGGCTCAAAGCTGCTTTCAAAAGCTCGGCCTTGTCAGTTTGCTCCCAAGGCAACTCTAAATCAGTGCGCCCGAAGTGACCGTAAGCCGCCACATCTTGATAGAAACGGCCGCCTCTTTCTGCCGGCAAATTCTGCAAGTTAAATGCGTGAATTATCCCTGCAGGACGCAGTTCAAAATGCTGCTTCACAACTTCCAAAAGCCGATCGTCATCAACTTTCCCCGTCCCAAAAGTTTCGATCATCATGCTGACAGGCCGCGCCACGCCAATCGCATAACTCAACTGCACTTCACACTTTTCGGCCAAACCGGCCGCCACGATATTTTTAGCAACGTAGCGACAAGCATAAGCCGCGCTGCGGTCTACCTTCGTGGGGTCTTTTCCAGAAAAAGCGCCGCCGCCGTGGCGAGAATAGCCGCCGTAGGTATCCACAATAATTTTGCGGCCCGTCAAACCCGAATCTCCTTGAGGCCCGCCGACTACAAATTTGCCGGTAGGGTTGACAAGGAAGCGAGTTTCTGAATCCGGCTTGACGCTAATATCGGCAAACACTGGTTGGACGACAGCAGTCCAAAGGTCTTCTTTAATCTTGGCTTGAACCGCGGCTGTTTCTGTGATATCGCCGATCGCCTCAGTGTGCTGCGTAGAAATTAAGATCGTATCGATACCAACAGGTTTTCCGTCTTCGTAAATTACCGTAACTTGGCTTTTGCCATCGGGACGCAGATAAGATAACTGACCTGTTTTGCGGACTGTGGCCAATTGACGGCAGATCCGGTGCGCTAAGCTGATCGGCAGAGGCATCAATTCCGGCGTTTCGTTGCAAGCAAAACCAAACATCAAACCTTGGTCGCCCGCGCCGATAGCATCCAATTCCTCTTCGCTAGCTTCTTCCCGGCTTTCCTGAGCCGTATTGACACCTTGGGCAATATCGGGAGACTGAGAGTCTAGAGCCACCAACACCGAGCAGCTATTGGCAGAAAAGCCGTTGTCAGCGTGGATGTAACCAATATCGGCTATTTTTTTCCGCGCTAATTCTATGTAATTTACCTGCGCTTTTGTGGTAATTTCGCCCGTGAGCAGCATCAAACCCGTGTTGACGACAACTTCGGCGGCGACGCGGCTTTTAGGGTCTTCGGTCAGCAAGGCATCTAGGATTGTATCTGAAATTTGATCGCAGATTTTATCGGGATGGCCTTCGGTAACAGATTCAGAGGTGAACAGGTAGCGACGTGACAATGATTATTTCTCCTTTGATGGGGGCGAATCCTGCACGACATCGGCGACAGACGACTGACTTTTCAGGTAGAGGCCAGGAATCATCGCCTCTGGGTCGCCGTCTAAGGTGTGTCGGTCTGCTCTGCAGTGTTGAAGCAGGGTTGGAAATTAGGTAAAGTGACACTACTATAGCAAAGTCATAGGATTTTAGACTTTAGATTTTAGATTTTAGCTGGGGAAGGACTGCTGAGAGCGAGGTTGGGAGCTTTACCTACAGTTTAATTACTTTTGGAAACTAATATCAGTTTGGATAAGTCCTAAAAACTTAAGTCTTGTCGGATTCTCAATAAATCTTTGACCCAGGCAAAAAAAACTGCCGCCGACACGACTGATGGTCGATTCCAACATTTTAGATTAAACTGCCAGCTTCCAGATTCCATCCTGCAAGTAAATCTCAAATCTCAAACTTGTACTTCGGCTTCGCGAGTGTACAAGTTTGAGATTGGGGAATTGGGGAATTGAGGTATTGATGGATTGAGGAATCTATCGATCGATACTTCATTTTTGTGAGAAGTGCTATATGAAACCGACACACAATTTGATTTACCCACCTTCCGCCATTGTGTATACGAATTAGCACGCATTAAGACTCAAAGAAACCGGGCTTTTTTGCGAATCTGTTGGCGATACCGAGGTATTTTGAAAAAAACCGGTTTCTGGCTACTCGCGACTCAAAGTGATTTACAAAAATACTTAATAGTTCACAGTAATTAATGAATTAGTGTAGCAATTTAAGTTTAAACTAAGAACGATCGCAAATAAAAGTTTTCACACTCACAAGGGAAGAGTTCTGAGAAACAGGCAAACAAAAGTTTTTTTCCTGAATCATCACCTTCTCCTTCCCCTTCACTTTGTGTAGGAGGTAATTATGAACGAAAAAGTTATCGGAGCCGCGCGAAACGTTGCAATTGTCGGCCCTTATTTAAGCGGGAAAACCGCACTGCTAGAAAGTTTGCTGTCGGTGACAGGAACAATTACTCGCAAAGGTAATGCTAAAGATGGTAATACGGTAGGTGACAGTTCGCCGGAAGCTCGCGATCGCAAAATGAGCGTAGAAGTCAACAGCGCTACCGCTGAATATGAAGGCGTTCGCTTCACATTTCTTGACTGTCCGGGTTCGATAGAATTTGCCCAAGAAACTTACAATGCACTGATCGGTGTCGATGCAGCGGTGATTGTTTGCGAACCGGTTGCCGATCGCAATTTAACCCTCGCCCCGCTGTTCAAATTCCTCGACGATTGGGAAATTCCCCACCTAGTTTTTATCAACAAGATCGATCGCGCTTGCACCGACGAAATTACTTGCGGCAGCAACTTCACCGAGGTAGTCAACGCGCTCAAATCCGTTTCCAGCAGACCAATTGTACCTCACCAATACCCGATCGGCAAAAACGAACAAATCATCGGTTTTATCGACTTAGTAACCGAACAAGCTTACCACTATCACTCCGGCGCACCCGCAGATCCAGTCCCGCTTCCCGAACACCTCAAAGCACAAGAAAGCGCAGCGCGACAGGAAATGCTGGAAGAATTGGCCAATTTTGACGATCGTTTACTCGAAGAATTGCTCGAAGAAATCAATCCCGACGCTGAAGAAATTACCCGCGATTTGAAGATGGAATTAGGCGCTGATTTAATAGTGCCAGTATTTATCGGCATCGCCGAACAAGATTTCGGGGTGCGGCCTCTGCTGGAAGCTTTGCTGAGGGAAGCGCCGACACCGGAAACTACAGCAGAGCGGCGCAGCATTATACAAAGTGAAGACCAAGTTCTGGCTCAAATCCTCAAAACCTATTACACACCGCAGGGAGGCAAACTATCTTTAGTGAGAATTTGGCGGGGGACGCTGGCAGACGGAGCAGTTGTGAACGGGGTTCGAGTTAACGGTTTGTACCGATTGACCGGTCAACAAACGCAAAGTTTGCAGTCGGTCAGCGCCGGAGAAATTGTCGCTGTGGCGAGGCTGGAAGGCTTGAGAACAGGCGATGTTTTGGGTTCGGACAAATTATTGCCAAAAGCCGAAATCATATCCCCTGTCTACGCACTGGCGATCGTCCCCGAAAAGCGCAACGATGAAGTTAAGCTGAGTTCCGCTTTAGCTAAATTGCTCGAAGAAGACCCATCTTTAGTGTGGGAACAGCACGGAGACACCCACGAAATTATACTTTGGGGTCAAGGCGAAATCCACCTGAAAGTAGCTTTAGACCGATTGCGCCGCAAGTATAATTTGCCGATGGTAACTCACTTACCGCAAGTACCCTACAAAGAAACCATCCGCAAATCGGCATCTTCCATCCACGGGCGCTACAAACACCAAAGCGGCGGACACGGACAGTTTGGCGACGTGTATCTCGACATCGCACCGCAGCCTCGCGGAGAAGGTTTCAATTTCAGCGACAAAATAGTTGGCGGAGTCGTACCCAAACAGTACATTCCCGGCGTGGAAGTGGGAGTGCGCGAGTATTTGGATCGCGGCCCCTTGGGTTTCCCGGTGGTAGATGTATCGGTGACGCTGACAAATGGTTCTTACCATTCGGTTGACAGTTCCGAACAAGCTTTTAAGCAAGCGGCGCGGTTGGCGATGCAGGAGGGAATGGCGAAGTGCGAACCGGCATTGCTGGAGCCGATCGCCAAAGTTGAAATTTGTGCTCCGAACGAGTGTACATCAAAGGTGTTGCAGTTGGTCAGCGGACACCGCGGCCAAATTCTCGGCTACGAAGGTAAACACGACTGGAAGGGATGGGATGCTGTTTCGGCTTATTTGCCGATCGCAGAAATGCAGAATTTGATCGTTGAATTGCGATCGCAGACAATGGGAGTAGGATTTTTTAATTGGGAGTTCGATCGATTGCAAGAAGTACCGGAACCTTTAGCAAAACGGGTTTTGCTAACTAACGGAAACGGTAACGGTAAAAGTTAGGTAATTGTCTTTAAAAACCCGGTTTCTTGAAGAAACCGGGTTTTTGCACGAGTTGCTATTAAAGTTTATTGCGATCGATTTCCATTTCTCGGATTATTCAGTTAAGTTACTTAACGCTGAAATAATATTCTGAGCTAGCATTAACGCATTTATCGCTTCTCTTTGTAAGTTAAACATAGTATCTTCGTAATCAGCTTTATTCCTAAGTTCTCTCAATCTGCTTAAATTTTCACCTATTTTGACCATGTTTTTCATTTTAGTTGGGTGGTATATAAATTCTTCGGCTACATATTGATGTTCGTTGATATCGCGATTCTTACGAGAAAGTCTTGGGTCTTTTTCAATATCGCGCAAGTAATTTCGCGCTAGGCAAAATGTCGAATAGTATGCTCTACTTATCGCCGATCGCAACTTGGCTTCCCTCTTACCTGAACTGTCACTATTTGTGGCAGCTAACTCTTGGGCTAAGTTCAAATATTCAGACCACTCAAATCTCATTTGACTCCCATTCAAGGCTAATATGTAAATCATTTTTGGGGGCTGCTATTTTAGCATCTAGCCACCAACTATCGTCAAGAATTTTTAACTTTTCAAAAGCTTCATCGACTTCGAGTTTGGTGTAAATGGTAATCCAGAGCGATCGCCAGTTGGCAATTTCTGGATCGGTTTTCACTTCCAAGCCTAATCTTTCCGTAGGAAATAGCGCTCGAATGCGATCGTAAGCTTCCAGAATCAAAGGTGCGATCGCTTCTTGTTCGATGATGATTTGAAAACTTTCTATAGGGTTTTCAACCGCGTACAGGCTTTTGATTTTATTAAAAGATGCAATTAAATTGTCAAAGGCTTTAGCTATTTCAGAGGGATTTTCCATTTCTTCAGGCGGCTGAGGAAAGGAAGGGCTTAAATTTCCAGCGTCGTTGCTGTAAATGCTGTCACTTGTCGGCTGGTAGCGTTTGTCTTTTGATTTTGCTTGGTACTGCTCTTTTAAGTCGAGGCGTTCTTTTGTGTAAATTTCGTTCAGAGTGTGGTTTTGTTCTGCTAATTTTTCTAAAGCCAATATCTCACGACTTATATTCTCTTCCAACTCGCCAAGCTGGACAGATGAATCTAGTTTAGCTAAAGCAGCGCCAAGGGCTTGCAGACTAATAATATCTCTTGCTTTCATAATAGTCGATGGTTGGGAAGTTAGGGATTAACTTTACCAGTAATTGTGAAACCTGCCCAGTGGTAGAGATCGGCATAAGGAGGTTTGTCAGATTCAATTTTAGCACAATCTCTGCGGATGAGGTTAGCTTCGTCTCTCAAATCTTGACTGCAACCGGAATTGTCTTTCATTACTTCAGACAATTCGAGATACCAGTTGGATAGTTCGCTGTAAGTAATAGTTCGGAGCCATTTTTGCGTTTCTTTGAGGGCTAGTGCCGGATGCAACTTATTTTGGCAACGCTGTTGGTTGAGAATTTCATAGAATCGAATCATCATTAAAGCGCTAGATATCTCATCAACTATCCAAAGAGTGCTGAGGGCGTAAACAGCACCCGCAGCTAAAAAGCTGCTGGCTAAACCGACAAATTCATCTATCAGTTCTTCTTTTCCTGTTATGCCGGTTTCGCAAGCGGAAAGGCAAACTAGATAATAGCTTTTTAAATGGAATTTGGCAATTTCTTCTGAAGTTAGGGGCTGTTTGTTTTTCAGGATTAGCGCTGACTGGGACGGCTGTTTTGTGTTGTGGTAGGCGTGACCTGTAAAATGGAATATGTCAGCAGCTTGTTGCAGAGCTTCTTTAAGATTGTCTGTGGTAGCTTGTGAACTGGAGATGGTATTGCAGTTAAGGTGAAAATTCGCGATCGCGGGCGCTTCTATTTCAGCAAAAAGTAATGGATCGGGGCTTTCTACCAACAGCAGAGACATTGAAGATGAGGGTTGTCTGTCTAGTCTGTCTATCCCAACTTGGATGCTGGGCAGATAAGTGATAGTGAAAAGATTATCGGAGAATAAAAAGTGCAGCGGCAGCAGGTGCAAGTCGCGGTGGGGAATTAAGATTAAGTGTTGGATATTAGTGAGGTGCGTATAAATTTCGGGAATTTTCAGGATGTCAGCGAGTTGTTGCAATTGCGCTGTCATTGACTCGCGCCAGGGATGGGATTCTTTGCTTTGCTGTTTGCTGGTAGTTTTGCCGTAATTTTGATAGTTTGTTTTCCAGTTTTCCAGCCATTTTTCTAAACTCTGACTGTTGCTTGCTGCGAATATATCGGTGACAGGTGTGCAGATAACTTCAAACTTGTCTAGGGTAATGATAAAAGCAGTCAAGGAAAGTGGGCTGAGATGCCAGTAAATCATCGCCGTTTCGGTGTTGTTTGCCAGTAAGTCTCGGATTTGGGGATAAGTCGGGCTTTCGGTGCGGTTTTGCCAACCTGCGCGCATCCATTGCAGGCAAAAGTTTTTCCTGTCTTCCGCTTTTTCCAGTGCATTTACCTTGTGGCCAGACTCGACGAGGGCATCGACTTCTAACTGGTAAAGTCCCACAAATTTGCGCTGGAGTCGCAGTTTGATTTCCGGGTGAGTTTCATTGTCTAAAAGTAAGGTTTCTAAGACGGTAGTAGCTTCGGTAATGTACTGGCTGGTTTGGGGATCTCGCAAGCTGCGGCAGACTGTAATTAAGTCTTGCATTACTTCTAAATAAGTTTCTGGGATGAGGGGTAATTTCAAAAATTCGCGGGCTTGTTCGTAGCTGGCTTTGGCTTTGTGGAAAGATTCAAAATAAGTGGCTGTTTGTTTGCCATGTTGGTAATGTGCCTTGCCTTTTTGATGGTGCAAATTGCCGCAAGCGAGGCGATAGTCGCGGTTGCTGGGGAGATATTTCTGTAAGCCTTCATCCCAGTTTTGAATAGCTTCACTGTAGCGCCCGGAGTTGAAAAATGCCCAACCTCGATTGCCCCAAGCTAGGCCGTATTGATCGCCTGTAATTTCTAAGGCTTTCTCGAAGGCTGCGATCGCCTCACGGTAGCGGCCCCCATCATTTAGGGCAATGCCCAGCCCGTTCCAGGGATAGTGGTCTTTGGGGTCAATTTCTAAGGCTGTCTCGAAGGCTGCGATCGCCTCACTGTACCGGCCCAAATCATTTAGAGTAACGCCCAGTCCGTTCCAGGCATTGCAGTATTTGGGGTCAATTTTTAAGGCTTGCTTGTAGGCTGCGATCGCCTCACTGTTGTGGCCCCAACCATTTAGGGCATTGCCCAGCCCGTTCCAGGCCAAGTGGAATTTGGGGTCAATTTCTAAGGCTTGGTTGTAGGCTGCGATCGCCTCACTGTACCGGCCTAAACCATTTAGGCTAACGCCCAGCCCGTTCCAGGCCAAGTGGTATTTGGGGTCAATTTCTAAGGCTGTCTCGAAGGCTGCGATTGCCTCAATGTTGCTGCCCAAATCATTTAGAGTAAGGCCCAGCCCGTTCCAAGCTAAGTGGTATTTGGGGTCAATTTCTAAGGCTGTCTCGAAGGCTGCGATCGCCTCAATGTTGCGGCCCAAATCATGTAGGGTAGCGCCCAGCCCGTTCCAGGTAAAGTGGTACTTGGGGTCAATTTCTAAGGCTTTCTCCAAGGCTGCGATCGCCTCAATGTTGCGGTCTAATTTATTTAGGGTAGCGCCCAGATTGTACCAGGAATGGTGGAATTTGGGGTCAATTTCTAAGGCTTGGTTGAAGGCTGCGATCGCCCCTTCTAAATCTCCTGCACGATAGCGAGCGACTCCTTGGTTATATAATTCTTCTGCCTTTTGCCTGACTTCTCTTTCTATAGATTCTGCCTGCGAAGCTGAATCATATTTGTTAGCAGCGGATGAATTATCTGTAGAAGAAACACTCAAACTTTCCCCAGCTAACAATCGAGTAACAATATTTTCACTTATCTCCCATGAATCATCCGCACGAGTCCGATTTAAACTCTTCCCAGCCAACAATTGCCTGCCGATATTGCCAGCCACCTCACTGATTTTTCCGCAATTCATCTCACCCAGTCGCACCATTCGCCTGCCCAATTCTAAATTCGTTTCCGGGGATACCAGCAACCTTTCTCCAAATTCTTGCAGCCAGTTTTCCCACTCAGCATCTTTGATGTTGCAGCCGATTAAAAAACCTTTAATTTCGCCCCGACTCCAGCCTTTTTCAACACCCTCTAACAGTTGCAAAAATTTCTGTTCGTATTCCCCAAAAGAGCGAATCGGATTTGTCGGCGGTGGCGGTGCTGGTTTGCGGAAATGTCTCTGAATTTGTCGCCACAGATTGAGGATTCTTTGCCAAATTTGTCGGAGCATTGGCTGGGTTGGTGAGGTGTTGTTGGAGATTGTAGCATAAGCAAGGTCGGACACGGCAATGCCGTCTCCCTACCCTCGATTAATTGTAGGGAAACGGCACTGCCGTGTCCTGACTTAGGCCGCGGAGGATACGGCATTGCCGTCTCCCTACCCCACATAATTTTCTGGAAACTAAGGACTTTAGTCCTTACTAGAAACGATCTTCTTCCTCACCCTAAAAAGAAACAATTAAGTAACCATTTTGGAATTTAGCACCAGTAACAGACTTGCCAGTCAGCGCCGGAGGTAGCAAAATATTGCGCCGCTGATCGCCCGCTTCGATCGTCACTTCCGGCCCGGATTGAATCAATTTAATTTCTTTCTTGTCAAACCCCGGCAAAAACAAACTAACTTGACGCTGTGCAGTGTTTATGTTAATCGGTTTAGGAGCTTTGCCCGCCTCCGAAAAATCTGGCAAAGCATCAATTAAGGGCTGCCAATTATTTTCGCTGTGCGCCGGAACCGAAACCGCTGTCAAAGGATCGAAATCTGCAGCAACTGTTTCTGTAACCGCTGATTGATTGACAATGACACCGCCTACAGTCAAGCCAACTTGTTGAGAACTTCCCCAAAGATAGCGGGCTGTGGCGATCGCACTTGCATCCCCAGTTGTCACCAAAAAAGCCGCCGTGCGGTTCGGATCTGCCAGCGCTTCCTTACCCTTATCCAAAAGATTATCGACTTGCTTAGTAGATTGAAAAGCATTGTCTCCCGACAAATCCACCGTCAACACCGTACTGACAACCGGTTGAATAAAAGGTGAAAGCGCTTTCCCCAAATCCGAATCTACCAAAGCTTGACGGAAGCGACGGATGTACCAACTCAGAATTTCCGGCATTCCCAGCATCCGCAGCGTATCCATGCCGCCGCTGCCGTCATAAACAATTACATCGTATTGTTTGCTGTCCTCGTATTCCCGAAGTTCGTTCAACGCCAGGGCGCTGTCCATTCCCGGCAACACCCCTAATTCTTGACCGTAAATCTGCTTGAAAAAGGGAGTACGGACATATTGAGCTTCTAATTGTTTAACTTCGTCCCACCTGCGTTCTAGCAGCGGCGCGCTTTGCACCTGAACTGCTTTGAGGTTGGGGGCGATTTCCTGGGGGTTGAGAGTCAGGGGAGTCCCTAGCAGAATACCCAATGCAGGGCCCGGATCTTGGCCCAGCAGCAGAACTCGCTTGCCTTGAGCCGCGTATTTTTTAGCTGTTGCGATCGCGATCGTACTGCGGCCAGTGCCGCCTTTGCCCAAAAATGTCAAAATCAAAGCCATTTTCTGTTCTCAGTGCCCAATTTTCAGTAAGATTACGAATTATCAATGCTTTCGGCCATGACTGGCTAGTTTTCTAGGAACTATCTAGCAAGCCAGTTTACCGAATTAACTTTTTACCAGACTCCCTACAGTGTCCCTCACCTGTCGCTGACCTACAAGCAAACTGATCTAGCAATATTCTAGAGTTTGGTTGTAGGTCAATATTTGCGATCGCCCGTCCAGCCTTTATTCACAACCTCAAGGAACGATCGCTGCTTGAGGTTGCAGGCTGAATCAATTACCCAAAGCCCGATCGCACTTTCTGCACTCTCGATCTACCGAGCGATTGTAAAATTTTGTGACAATTTTAATTCGGTAGCATTAGATACAGAATTATCTGTTATAGTCATAAATAGGAATAAAAAAATAATTCAACATTAAATAAAAAAAATACGGAGGAACCGCATATGTCTACCGAAAATCAAGCCCGCTCTCTGATGATGCGCCACCACCACATGGTGAAGAACCGGCAGCAATCCATGCTCAACCGCACCGCTAGCGAAGTCGGAATGGAAGATACCAACTACTGGGGCCACATTCAAGGCAAAGCGCAGCCAAGCCTTCGATCCAGTTACGATCGCAGCAACGCCACCATGAGCTAAGGCAAGCTCAAATTCCCTAATTGTCTACGAAGTTATTACCGATAATTTTTTGGAGAAACCAGTTATGTCAACTCAAGAACAAGCCCGCAGCCTGATGATGCGCCACCAACACGTCGTCAAAAACCGTCAGGAATCCATGCTGAGCCGTGTGGCTGCTGAAGTTGGTTTAGATGCTGGTTCTCCAGCGAGTATCGATCGCAAATAACTCGTTTTTTCAACAGCGAGACAGTTGAATCGAGTTTGTTGTTTTTAGCTAAAAATTAATAATGACAGTTACAAAACCGTCGCGACTTCTTCTTGAGTTCGATCTCTAGAAAGGAAGTCGCGATTAGTTTTTATTGGGCTAGTTAAATACAAAAAGTAAAGCACAGCCTCCCTTAACGGCATTTCCACGCCGAAAAACCGGAAAACGAGCAACCCTTACCAAATCATCAGTCGCGGGCAATCTAAAATCTAAAATCTAAAATCTAAAATCTAAAATGATATAATCCCTCTTCAGAAGATTGAAGGCTACTAGGGAGGTCATCATGTCGGAGTGGAAAGTAATTGACGGCGGAGTTACAGCACCCAGAGGGTATCGAGCATCGGGAATTACAGCGGGTTTGAAGCCTTCAGGCTTGCCGGATTTAAGCTTAATTTTGTCAGAAGTAGACGCGATCGCCGCAGGAGTCTTCACTACATCCACCGTCCGGGCCGCTTGCGTGGACTACTGTCGCCAGCGTTTGCAAACTAAACCCAGCGCCAAAGCAATTTTGTGCAATGCGGGACAAGCTAATGCTGCTACTGGCGAACAAGGTTTGGCAGATGCCCTAGAAAGTGCCAAATTGTTGGGAGAAGCGTTAAATATTCCTCCAGAATCGATTCTTTTGGCCTCCACAGGAGTAATAGGACAGCGGATTAAAATGGAACCGCTGAGGGCGGGAATTCCGCGATTAGTTGCTGAGGCATCGGAAACTGGTTCCGATGCGGCGGCGAAGGCTATTTGTACGACTGATTTAGTGCCGAAAACGATCGCCCTAGAAACCGTGTTTGGCGATCGCACCGTGCGCGTCGGCGGCATTTGCAAAGGTTCGGGAATGATTCACCCGAATATGGCAACAATGCTAGCATTTGTAACCTGTGATGCAGCAGTATCCTCGCATTTGTGGCAAGAAATGCTGAGTAGGGCCGCTGACAGAAGTTTCAATCAAATTACAGTTGACGGCGATACCAGCACCAACGATTCGCTAATTGCTTTGGCCAACGGTCAATCTCGCACCCCGGCGATTACAGAAATGGGCCCGGAGGCTGAAAAATTAGAAGCGATGCTGACAGAAGTTTGCGTGAATTTAGCAAAGGCGATCGCCCGCGACGGCGAAGGTGCAACTTGTTTGGTAGAAGTGCAAGTTAGCGGTGCCGCCGACGAAGTTTCTGCGAGTAAAATTGCTAAAACAATAGTCGGTTCTTCTTTAGTGAAAGCTGCTATTTTCGGACGCGATCCCAATTGGGGCAGGATTGCGGCGGCTGCGGGGCGCGCTGGTGTTCCTTTTGAACAGGAGAATTTGCGGATTCAATTGGGAGATTTTTTGATGATGGAAAACGGCCAACCCAAAGAGTTCGATAAATCTGCTGCGAGTAATTATATGAAAGCGGCCGCTTCGGGAGAATATTTGAAGGGAGACACGGTTTTAATTCAGGTTGGTGTCGGGAATGGCGGCGGTTTTGCCAAGGCTTGGGGATGCGACTTGAGTTACGATTACGTGAAGATTAATGCCGAGTATACAACTTAATTAAGGGCGATCGTATTTTTTAGCCCGGGTGATTGGAAACTGCGGTGACACAGCCCGGGCGATTAGAAATCGCGGCGACACAGACAAAACCCACCTCCGTGGGTTGAAGATAAATCTTAGATATTTTCAACATCTTTTTGACTTGCATGACTTGGCCTCAGACTGCTCGAAAGCGGGGCCGCAGTGCCAAAAGTCCTAGCCTAGCGGGGTATAAGCCATCGCCCCAAGGTGCAAAAGTTCGATCGCCAGCCGCATTTGTGACCAGAAAATTGGGTTTCAAGCCTCGCTCTTCTAGGGCGACTTGTTGTGCTAGAATATTGCCGTAGAGTTTGTCCACGTCAAATGATCGTTGTGGAATTTAAAGCTAAAGGAAAAGCAACCCAATATACAGCAATAAATGAAGCGATTAGAACCGCTCAATTTGTCCGCAACAAGTGCATCCGTTACTGGATGGACAACAAAAGTGTTGGACAGAAAGAGCTTTATCGCTACAACACAGCGCTAAGGGCTGAATTTCCGTTTGTCAAGACTTTAAATTCCCATGCTTGTCAAGCCTCTGTCGAGCGGGCTTATAGTTCAATTGCTCGGTTCTACGACAATTGCAAACGACAAGTTCCCGGTCAAAAGGGCTATCCGAAGTTTAAAAAGAACTGTCGCTCTGTTGAGTATAAGACTTCTGGGTGGTCGCTTTCTGAGACACGCAAACAAATAGTCTTTACCGACAAGAAAGCTATTGGCAAGTTAAGACTAAAAGGGACATGGGATTTAAACTTCTACCAAATAGATCAGATCAAGCGGGTGCGTCTGGTCAAACGTGCTGACGGCTATTACGTCCAATTTGTAATCAGGATTGACCACCAAGTCGAGACAAACTCGACTGGTAGGATAATCGGCTTAGATGTTGGACTCAAAGAGTTTTATACCGACAGCAACGGACATAACGAGCCAAACCCCAGATTTTACAGGAAGAGTCAGAAGCGGTTAAAGTCTAGACAGAAACGTGTTTCTCGCAAAAAGAAAGGCTCTACCAATCGAAAGAAAGCCATTAATCGACTAGGGCGAGTACACCTCAAAATAAGTAGGCAGCGTCAAGAACACGCTAAAAGACTAGCGCGTTGCGTCATCCAATCTAACGATTTGGTTGCTTATGAAGATTTGAGGATTAAAAACCTAGTTACAAATCATTGTCTCGCCAAGTCGATTAATGATGCTGGCTGGTATCAATTCAGGAAATGGTTGGAGTATTTTGGAGTCAAGCTTGGAAAAATAACGGTAGCCGTTAACCCAGCGTACACTTCTCAAAACTGTTCTAACTGTGGTGCAGTTGTCAAAAAATCACTATCTACGAGGACACACAATTGTCAGTGTGGACTTGAATTAGATAGAGATTGGAACGCGGCTAGGAATATCCTGAATTTAGCCTTGGGTACTACAGGTCATGTAGGAACCTGGATTTTAAATCCGAACGCTTCGGGAGATTCGACCTCTACTCAGGCTGGAGCAATCTTGTCTGAGCAAGTTGGGTCTGTGAACGAAGAATCCCCATGCCTGATAGCTGGGGAGTGTCAAAGTCTGTAGTACGAAGTCGTCGGATGTTCATGCTCAACAAAAACCGTCAAGCAATCGTCGCATTGCTGACAGCAAAGCTCCAAAGCTGAGGAATCGGGTGCATTGTCAACAGACAATTTCAGCTTTGGACAATTCACAAGCAAAACTCATCAGACAGAATTTTCTGCCTGTAACATTTCCTGCGGCGATAATTCACTGCCGGGATAAATATTTCATTTTTTGCCTGTCGCAGACTTTTACAAGTCGAACAAGTAATTTGGAACAGCCATCAACAGCCTAATTATCTATTAGACATCAACCGAATTTAAGTTGATCTTTTGACTCGACAAGAGTGAAAGATACTTTTTCACAGATGTCTGCGGGAAAACCCACAAGCTTTTCCGTTTGGAAAACTTAGGAGGGTGGTAGATTTTAACACAATACAGCGGTTGCATATGTCAAGAATTAACTTGCTCAAACAAACAGAAAACAAAGAAAAATTTTCGATGCCGGCTTGGTTTGGCAACGGCGAGTCAAATCCAGAGTTAGAAGCATTAAATCAGCAGGCAAAACCTGTAGCAACGCAAAAACTTAACCCCAAAAATAGCAATGCAGGTAAGCCGATGCCACTCTTTATTTCCGAACAACTGGCTTCTGTAAAAACCGCCAATCAAAACTCGTACATTCAGGATTTTGTCGATAGATTATCCTTGAAATTCAATAAAATATTGCCAGCTAAAATTGGGGGGTTGCCCATCCATCAAAAAATTGGTGTCGGGTATTTACTAGCAATAGGAATCGGCTTTCTTGGCTCCATGAGCGGACTGGTGATTGCCGACTACTACCAAGGAAAAGGATTAACACAGCTCCATGACGCTCACGTACAAGCGCAATTGCTCGGCAATTTTAAAGATGCAGCCCTGGCGGCACAATTGCAGGGAGCGCAGCTAGATTCTTTTGTAGATAATTCCGCCAAGCTGGAACTCCAAAAACAGCAGTTTTTTAACAGTATTGTCAAAGCAAAAAACCTGCGGCTGGACATAGAAAGATTTGCCGATAGCGAACCCGCATGGCTGGCGGCAAAGCCGGAAGTTATCAAAACTTTACTACAAGATTGCACGGAAAATTTAGAATCCTACGCCGATACTCTCTCTTTAACTTTGCAGCAAATCCAGCAATCGCAACTGTCGCCTCGCGAGATAGAGTCAGCCAGAAAATTGTTGGCTACAGAAAGTGGAGAAGGTGCAAAACAACTCGAAGCTCGCTTTCAGGAAGTGAGCAAAATCCTCGATATTGCCCAGCGGCAAGAGCGGCAAAGCGGTGCAGTTATGGAGGACGCTCAAGGCATCGAAAAGGGCATAATTATGATGAGTATGCTGCTGTCGGTAGCAGTGGCGGGAATGGTGGCTTACCGCACCAGTCGGGCGATCGCCAAACCAGTCGTCAGCCTCACTCAGGTGGCCGAACAAGTAGCCGCAGAGTCAAATTTTGATTTGCGAGTACCAGTCACCGGGCAAGACGAAATAGGCTCATTAGCTGTGTCTCTCAATCACCTGATCGAGCGAGTTTCGGAACATACAAAAGAATTGGAACAAGCCAAGGAAGAGGCTTTAGTTGCTAGCACTGCCAAAAGCCAGTTTTTAGCAAATATGAGCCACGAGTTGCGGACGCCTTTAAACGCGATTATCGGCTACAGCCAACTACTTTTAGAAGAGGCGGCAGAGCTTGAAGGAGAGGATTTTGTTCCAGACTTACACAAGATTCAAAATGCTGGTACGCACTTGCTATGTTTGGTTAACGATATCCTCGATTTGTCTAAAATTCAAGGGGGGGAGGTGAAACTCGAAATCGAAGAATTTGACATTGCATCCCTGGTTGATAATGTGGAGATTGCGACTAAATTGTCGGTAAAAAAGAATGGCAATGTTTTTGAAATAGAGTGCAATCCTCAAACTGTCGGCACAATGCACGCAGATTTTGCGAAACTGCGGAAAGTGCTGCTGCATCTGCTGAGCAATGCTGCTAAGTTTACCAAAAACGGTCTGGTAAAAATCAGCGTCAGCCGCATTGAGGGAACCGGAAAATCTAAGGCAGCTAAGCTGTCGGGTGTTGAAAATTCAATTGCTACAGGCTCGATTGCTTGTCCAATTGCTAGTGCTGAAGCATCGGATTGGATTTGTTTCCGAGTTCAAGATACCGGCATTGGAATGTCTGAGGAACAGCAGTACAAATTGTTTGAAGCCTTCGTGCAAGCTGATTGTTCGGCGACGCGCAAGTACGGCGGCACTGGATTGGGACTCACAATTAGCCGCCATTACTGTCAGATGATGGGCGGCGAGATTTTGGTGGAAAGCGAGGAGGGAAAAGGGTCAATTTTTACTGTCCGCATACCTGCAGGAGAGGGTTAATCTCTAATGCGAATCGATGGCGATGTTGGTTTAGATCGTATCGTTTCCGGCTGCATCGGAATTATATATTTGAATTGTCGAGAGTGCTGTCGGGGAAGTGTCCCGTGAGGTCGCTGGTTCTCGATGGCGCTACATAATTCTGTTGTCAATCGACTGGACAAGATGTATCTGGTAATTGCGAGGTTGAAGCAAAAAAAAGAGGGATAATCCCTCTTTTTGTAACGGTGACTGCGATTTTATTCGACAGTCGCAGCAGGGATTTCTTCCTCTACTGCTTCGGGTGCTGCTTCGGCTGCTGCTTCCTCTACTGCTTCGGGTGCTGCTTCGGCTGCTGCTTCCTCTACTGCTTCGGGTGCTGCTTCGGGTGCTGCTTCGGCTGCTGCTTCGGGTGCTGCTTCGGCTGCTACCTCCGGCACGTCCTCTTCCATTGCTGAGGGTACGTCTTCGAGTATTTCGTCGGAGAGATCCAAGGCATCTGTTGAGTCTGCTGGAATGTCTATGCCTGCTTTAGCTTGCTTTTGAGCGAGCATTTTTTCGCGGAACTTAGCTGCCATTTCCTCAGCTTTTTCATAAACCAATTCGCGATTTTTGACCATCGCGCCCGGTTCGGGTTCCAACTGCTTGGTGGAGAGAGAAATCCGGCCTCTCTCAGCGTCCAAGTCAATGATCATCACTTTCACTTCGTCGTTGACATTGAAGACGCTATGAGGCGTATCGATGTGATCGTGCGAAATTTCTGAGATGTGCAGCAAGCCGCTGACTCCGCCGATGTCGATAAAGGCACCGTACGGCTTGATGCCGCGCACTGTACCGATGACGACTTCCCCGACTTCGAGGCGGTTCATCTTCCGTTCGACTAAGGCGCGACGGTGGCTCAACACTAGGCGGTTGCGGTCTTCGTCTACCTCTAAGAATTTTAATGGTAATTCTTCGGCGACTAATTCTTCCTTCGGTTTGCGGGTACTGATGTGAGAACCGGGAATAAAGCCTCGCAACCCTTCAATTCTGACGAGTGCGCCGCCGCGGTTGGTGGCAAATACTTGCGATCGCACCGTGGCATCTTCTGCTTGCAGTTGTCGCACTCTTTCCCAGGCCCGCATATACTCGATGCGCCGGATGGACAGGGTTAATTGTCCGTCTTCATTTTCATCGGTGAGGATGAAAAATTCTCTGGTTTCGTTTGATTGCAATACCTCTTCAGGGCTTTCCACTCGATTGATCGACATTTCCTGAATGGGAATGTACGCTGCTGTTTTAGCACCGATATCAATCAGAGCGCCCCTGGGTTCTATACTAAAAACTGTACCGGCTACTACATCGCCCGGGCTAAAGTGATAGTCATATTTATCGAGTAGGGCTGCAAAATCTTCGTGAGTAAAGCCGATGTCTTTGACTGTGGTTTTGAGATTGACCATGCGAATAGTTTCCTAGGATTTCTCTCCTTCATGTTTTTCGTTTGTGCCGGCAAATATGAGAGATTTTGGTGAAAAAGCGGTTAACTTCTTGCAAAATCTTTTACTAAAGTCAGTTTTTGCTAACTTTTGCCTGGTGCAACTTTGCATCCGGGCTTGCCACTGCTATTGGTGCAAACTCTACGTTAAAACGTTTAATCGTAACATTCAGAGTCAAGTAAATCATTATAACTTACCTGCATACTGCTTTATAAATTAATTTAAGGGAGTTTAGCTGCCAGTAGCGCAGGATGCGGGGCTTTCTCGATCGACTCGATCGCCATCGAGGGAATCTGCGTCAAAATCAGGCTGATTTTCTGGCTCTAGAGCTTCGTTGAGCGGATTTTGAAGGTGATTTAGGGTATCTACAAAATCTCTGATACCTCGAAACTGCCGATATACTGAGGCAAAGCGCACGTAAGCGACTTCGCTCAGGGGTCGCAGGTGCAACAATACCAGTTCTCCAATTTCTGAGCTGGCGAGTTCTCGGATCGATCGACCTTGGAGTTGCGCTTCAATTTCTTCTGCCAGAGTTTCTAGCTGCCCGGAGGACAAACCAGTT
Source organism: Tychonema sp. LEGE 07196 (assembly GCF_963890365.1). Taxonomy (NCBI): domain Bacteria; kingdom Bacillati; phylum Cyanobacteriota; class Cyanophyceae; order Oscillatoriales; family Microcoleaceae; genus Tychonema; species Tychonema sp. LEGE 07196. The sequence continues at coordinate 32,021 of NZ_CAWPRX010000179.1, forward strand.
TTTTCGCAGGCCCGAACCAGTCCCCTGACTAATTTTGACCTGTCAAAAGATTCGCGCTTGCCGTCCCGCTTGATCACTGTAATCGGCACAAATTCTATGCGTTCGTAAGTTGTAAAGCGGTGCTGGCATCTCAAACACTCGCGCCGCCGACGGATGCTTTGACCTGATTCGGCTGAACGCGATTCGAGAACGCGACTATTTGTATGTTGGCAGGAGGAACAGCGCATGATTGCTGATTTTAACAGGCGTTGCCAGCAAATTGCCATTCATCTGACCGCGCGGTTAGATGAATGACTGGACTAGAAAAATGACTCGGCACTCCGGCGGTGAGTTGATGTGTGAACTAGAGCTAAAACCTAGTATCAGTCTACTGTTTGATGACTAGAGCCGATTCCCGCTTAGTATGTCAGGGGATCGATCCTGGGCTATAAACGAGAGATACAAAGGTTTTTAGGCCGTTGTTGATACCCCTTGACCTCCGCCGTAGGGCTAATTATTTGCCAATCCGGGGTGGTTCCCGAAAGGCGATCGCAAAAAATAGTACACCTAAAGCTAAAGCCAGAATCAAAATGTAAGCAACGCTTTCCATGTTAAATTTTCCCTATCTTCCCTTGCAGTCTTATTTTATCTTAATTGCTGGTTTTATTTTTAACTAAAAAAACCCGGTTTCTTGAAGAAACCGGGTTTTTTGTACCGGGGAAGTTTCCGGCCTGCCCGTGGGGCTGGCGAAAACTAGATAGATTCTTCTCTTCTTGTGGTCACGTCGCCCAGTTTTTGGAACAAGCCCCACTCGACTTGTTCTTCCAGGTCAGCCTCAACTCCAGCAAACACGTCGCGGAAGATTGTCCGAGAACCGTGCCAGATATGGCCGAAGAAGAACAGCAAAGCAAAGCAAGCGTGTCCGAAAGTGAACCAACCGCGAGTCGAAGTGCGGTAAACACCGTCAGACTTCAAGGTTTCGCGATCGAATTCAAAGAGTTCACCCTTTTGGGAGGCGAGAGCAAACCTTTTCACATCTAAAGGATTATCAAAGGTTTGACCGTCAAATTCGCCACCGTAAAAGCTGACAGTAACTCCCGTTTGTTCAAAGCTGTATTTTGATTCAGCACGGCGGAAGGGGATGTCAGCGCGAACGACTCCATCTTTGTCCGTCAAAACGACTGGGAAAGTTTCAAAGAAGTTCGGGAGGCGGCGCACCGACAATACCCGACCTTCACTGTCAGTAAATACTGCATGGCCGAGCCAAGTTTTGGCGATACCGTCACCGTTGACCATCGGGCCAGCGCGGAACAAACCGCCTTTAGCCGGAGAGTTGCCCACGTAGTCGTAGAAAGCCAATTTTTCAGGAATTTGCTCGTAAGCTTGTTGGAAGCTTTGGCCGGAGGCTAAGCTAGCTTGGGCTCTGCGATCGATTTCTTGTTGGAAATAGTTGCTGTCCCACTGATAGCGAGTAGGGCCAAAAAGTTCGATCGGAGTAGCAGCAGAACCGTACCACATCGTACCCGCAACCACAAAGGCGGCGAAGAACACAGCAGCGATACTGCTAGAAAGTACAGTTTCGATATTACCCATCCGCAGGGCTTTGTAAAGACGTTCCGGCGGCCGCACGCTCAAGTGGAACAAACCGGCAATTACGCCGACTACGCCCGCTGCAATGTGGTGAGCCACGATGCCACCCGGATTGAACGGATCGAAGCCTTCAGGGCCCCAAGAAGGTGCCACTGCCTGGACGTGACCGGTCAGGCCGTAGGGGTCGGACACCCACATTCCTGGGCCGAAAAGTCCCGAAAGGTGAAATGCGCCGAAGCCGAAGCAGAGCAAGCCGGAGAGGAACAGGTGAATGCCAAACATTTTTGGCAAGTCGAGGGCGGGTTCGCCGGTGCGGGAGTCTCTGAAGAGCTCCAAGTCCCAGAATACCCAGTGCCAGACTGCTGCTAAGAACAGTAAACCCGAGAGGATGATGTGAGCGATCGCAACGCCTTCAAAAGACCAGAAGCCAGGATCGACGTTACCTTGGCCCGTGACGCTCCAACCGTTCCAAGAACCGGTGACTCCCAAGCGAGTCATGAAGGGCAGCACGAACATCCCTTGACGCCACATCGGGTTCAGAATGTGGTCTGAGGGATCGAAAATTGCTAGTTCGTAAAGGGCCATCGAGCCGGCCCAACCTGCCACGAGGGCAGTGTGCATTAAGTGTACAGAAATCAATCGGCCTGGGTCATTTAAGACGACTGTGTGTACGCGATACCAGGGTAGTCCCATTGACTGCGGTTCTCCAAGGTGTAAGTGATGATGTCATTTTGACGGAAAATTCAGATTTTCCATCCCGAACGGTGATGTCCGGGGTTTAAATTCTGCCTTTTGCCGAATCCTTTCTACCTTCACAGGAGGAGGTATAAAAATGAAAGTTATTTAAAGAAGTGTATCGAGTGTTAGAACCGATTGCAATATGTTCGACATTACATTAATTGTGGGCTATCGATCGAGCAGCGGGCGGCGATCGCCCCGAGGCGTTCGAGAACTTGCTCGGCATCGATGAGTCTGGTAAGGGTGACGTTGCCAATATTTTTTCCCGGATCTGACGGATCTAGAGGGGTTCCGGGCTGAACTTCTACCATGAGTACAGCGTCTTCTACGCGGTAGAGCCACATTTTTTCATTTCGATCCGAAAGACAGAGGTTGAGCTGTTGGATATCCGGCTGTCGTCTCCAGGCGGCGGCTGTCCACTCGCCACCAACCCCCCAGACGCGCCCGACTTTCCAGCCGTCGGATAAGAAAAAATATTTCATTTGCTGTGTACGGTTGTTGAGATTTTGTTGTTTAGCGTAGCGCAAAACTGCAAGAGTGCCGAATTCTTGAACCTATGAAAGACGCTTTAGGCTTTCGCCGCGCGCCAGCGCTAGGAAGCCAAGAAAGAGCACAGAAGAAGTAGTTACTCTGCTAGCAGTCTGAAAAGCCAATTTCGTTTAAGCTATAGAAGCCATTTTCACCGATCAAATTTTATATAAATTTATGTAAATTTATGCTCAAAATTAGAGAAACTGTTTTATTATAAATCTCCAGAAATTAAATTGACAATGTACACAGCAAGCTGTACGATGCTTGTATCCAATCAAGGTGACAGTGAGCTTCTATACAATATGCCTACAATATGCTAATAAGTCGCAGACTGTACACCCAAAAAAACCGTAAATGTTTTTCGATCGCCTCGCTGGCAGTGATACCATATCCGAGTCGTCGCTGGTATTACTTTCCTCAACTTTGTGTGTATAACTGTCCATATCAAGAATATTTGCCCACTCATCGAATTTGTGGAGTTAACCCACTAGATTAATAATAAAATAAATTGACAATTGTTTGATGACCACCCCTAGGACAGCTATCAACTTACTTTTCCTAAATTAAAAATGTAGAAAAGCTTAATTTTAAATTAAACAAGTGTGAAAAAATGCTAGTTTTTCTTAGAATATTTGGTAAACTTATGCAAGTAATAGTAACCGGAAATGAAGGCTATATTGGTTCGCTTTTGGCTCCGCTCTTGATGCAAAAAGGGTACAAAGTTATGGGAATAGATACAGGATTTTATAAATTAGCTTGGCTCTATAATGGCACTCAACAGACTCCTAAAACTCTGAACAAAGATATCCGAAACATCACTAAAGAAGACTTACAAGGAGCAGAAGCTGTCGTACATTTGGCTGAACTATCCAACGATCCAATAGGGGAGCTATGCCCCAATATTAGTTATGATATTAATTATAAAGGTTCAGTTTACTTAGCTAAATTAGCGAAGGCAGCCGGAGTACGTCGCTTTGTCTACCTATCTTCATGCAGTGTTTATGGTCTTACCACTGAAACGGAGATAACAGAAAGTTCTTCTGTTAATCCTCAGACAGTTTATGCCAAATGTAAAACAATGGTTGAGCAAGATATGCAGCTAATGGCTGATGAAAGTTTTTCCCCAACGTTTCTGCGAAGTGCCACAGCTTTTGGTGCTTCTCCCAGGATGCGCTTTGATATTGTTTTAAACAACCTAGCAGGGTTAGCGTGGACGACAAAAGAAATCAGAATGACCAGCAAAGGTACTTCCTGGCGTCCATTAGTTCATGTTCTTGATATTTGCCAAGCAATTGTTTGCACATTAGAAGCACCGCAGGAATGCATTCACAACCAGATTTTTAATGTGGGTAGTACCGATAATAATTATCAAATCAAAACCATTGCTGAACTTGTATCTGAAACCTTCACTGGTTGTAATATAAGTTTTGGTAGCGCAGGCTCCGATAATCGTAACTATCGAGTTTCTTTTGATAAAATTAATCAAAAATTGCCTGGATTTCAATGTGAGTGGAACCCCAGACAGGGGACACAGCAACTTTGGAATCTCTTCACGCAGATTGATCTATCTAAAGAGCTTTTTTTATTTAGAGGCTTTACTCGTCTGAAACAGTTGGAGTATTTGATTCGTACTCAACAAATTGACAAAAATTTTTTTTGGAATTAGTTATGCAATTTACAGAAACCAGTATCAAAGGTGCTTTGATTATTGACTTAGAAGAACGAGCTGATCGAAGAGGCTTTTTTGCTCGGACATTCTGTGCTAATGAATTTGAGGTTCAGGGATTAAACCCAAGAGCTGTACAGTGCAACCTATCTTTCAACCATAAAAAAGGCACGCTGCGGGGTCTGCATTACCAAATTGCTCCAGCGACTGATAACAAAGTAATCCGTTGTATCCAAGGGGCAATCTATGACGTTATCGTTGATCTGCGTCCTGAGTCTCCTACCTATCTGTGCCACATAGGGCTAGAACTGACGGCAACAAATCGGCGAGCATTATACATCCCGGAAATGGTTGCTAACGGCTACCAGGCACTCACAGACGGGGCGGAGGTGATGTTTCAAGTAGGACAATTTTACACACCAGAATGTGAACGAGGTGTGCGTTATGACGACCCTAGGTTAGGTATTAAATGGCCGATAGACGTTACAGAAATTTCTGAAAAAGATACAGCTTGGCAATTTGTGACAGGGTTTTCTGAACCATAGGCTATCATGTTGACAGGTATTGTACAGCAGATAATCTACTGATTGCCGTATAATACAAGAAATTAGTCCCGTATAAAGATACGTTAATCTTAAACTCTCAACTATAGAAAGGTGGTATCAATGATTGAAGAACGGATCGGGTTTTCCGAAAAATATCTGCCAACCACATGGCTAAGGCATATTGAAAACTATTATATTCAAAATCAGACAATAGTTGTCAATTTTGGCAATGAAAAAGCGCAGATTTTAGGGTTAGCAGAAAAATATTTACATCCGAGAACTTCAACTATTCTTAAAGAAGTTACAATCATCAATGGTGACTCTTTACTCCTCATCGAATTAGGAGATAAAACCAATATCGAGACCATAGCTTTAGAACCTGAATGGAATCAACTCGGACAAATCGCTGATTTTCCAATAAATGTGCCATTGTATAAATCTCCCCAATATGACCTAGGAATAGTCAGTTTTGATCCATACTTTGTCACTGGGATGTCTGAGCAACCTGAAGACTACAAGAAAAGAGACTACCTAGTCAAAGTAACTTGGTGGTTTGCTCCAGCCAAAACGAATTGCACAATTCATAAGCATCATACTGAGCCAGAAATTTTAGAAATTCACACTCAAATTTATGGTGTGGGAAGAATGCAAAAATTTCGTGAAAATGACTTCAATACTCTCGATCAAGATGTAATTATGAGTCCCGGTGAAACTCATATTCCTTTTGCTAGTGTAGGAGAGGATGCTCAATTTGTTTATCCGTGGCATCAGTATTATTCTGATACAGACTGCATTTGGATGGCGCATGAATTTCATCCAATTTAGTTGAATAGGATAGCGGATATGTCTATGGACATCTCCAAAAACTAGGGGCTTTGATATATCAGGCTTATAGAACCTTTTTTCGCTTGGAACCTTGAACTTAGGTTAAACTAAACATAAAGATTAAAATCGCGTCTCTCGCCGGCGCTTCTGTTGACTCAGCCATGACCGCAAAAACCACAGTACAATTCCAAGATAGTTTCGACATCATCGTAGTTGGTGGCGGACACTCCGGCTGCGAAGCCGCCCTCGCCACATCTCGCCTCGGCTGTCGCACGCTTTTACTCACCCTCAACCTCGACAAAATTGCGTGGCAACCCTGCAATCCGGCTGTGGGCGGGCCCGCGAAAACTCAACTTACTAACGAAGTGGATGCCTTGGGCGGGGAAATCGGTAAAATGGCCGATCGCACTTACCTGCAAAAGCGCGTCCTCAACGCTTCCAGAGGCCCCGCAGTTTGGGCTCTCAGAGCACAGACAGACAAGCGGGAATACGCCGCCGTGATGAACAATATTGTCGAAAATCAAGAGAACTTGACCGTCCGCGAAGCGATGGTTACAGACTTAGTTTTAGGCAAGAATGAAGAAATTATCGGCGTTGAAACATACTTCGGCGTTGCCTTTGAATGCAAAGCCGTAATTCTCACCACAGGAACTTTTTTAGGTGGCACAATTTGGGTGGGCAATAAGTCGATGCCGGCCGGACGCGCCGGAGAATTTGCCGCCGTCGGCTTAACAGAAACTCTCAACCGTTTGGGCTTTGAAACTGGACGATTGAAAACAGGAACTCCGGCAAGAGTTGACAAGCGGACTCTCGATTACACCAACATGGAACCGCAGCCGGGAGATGCAGAAGTTCGTTGGTTTAGTTTCGATCCTGAAGTTTGGGTGGAACGGGAACAAATGCCTTGTTATCTAACTCGAACTACGCCAGAAACTCACCAGTTAATTAGAGACAATTTGCACCTTTCTCCGGTTTACGGCGGCTGGGTTGATGCGAAGGGGCCGCGCTATTGTCCGAGTATTGAAGATAAGATTGTCCGGTTTGCGGATAAGGAAAGCCACCAGATTTTTATTGAACCGGAAGGTAGGGATATTCCTGAACTTTATATCCAAGGTTTTTCGACTGGTTTACCGGAAAGTTTGCAATTGCAAATGCTGCGGACTCTGCCTGGTTTGGAAAAGTGCGAGATGATGCGCCCTGCTTATGCTGTGGAGTACGATTATTTGCCGGCAACTCAGTGCTTTCCAACGCTGATGACTAAGAAGATTGAAGGGCTGTTTTGCGCGGGTCAGGTGAACGGTACGACTGGCTATGAGGAGGCGGCGGCACAGGGGATTGTGGCGGGGATTAATGCGGCTAGATTTGCGAAAAATCAGGAGATGATTGTGTTTCCTCGGGAGCAAAGTTATATCGGGACTTTGATCGATGATTTGTGTACGAAGGATTTGCGGGAACCTTACCGGATGCTGACTTCGCGATCGGAATATCGGTTATTATTGCGATCGGACAATGCGGATCAACGCTTGACTCCGCTCGGACGAGAAATCGGTTTAATTTGCGATCGCCGTTGGGAGTTATTTGAGCGCAAACAAGCTAATATTATCGCGGAAAAAGCCCGTTTGTACTCGACTCGCGTCAAAGAACACGAAGAGCTTGGGAAGAAAATTTTGGCCGATACTCAACAAGCGATTAAAGGTTCAATTACTCTCGCTGATTTGCTGCGCCGTCCCGGTTTTCATTATGTCGATTTGGAACGTTACAATCTCGGTGATTCCAGTCTAGAATTAGCCGAGAAAAATGCTGTAGAAATTGACCTCAAATATTCCGGTTATTTGCAAAGACAGCAAAATCAAATTGATGACATTGCCAAACACGAACGCCGCCAATTGCCGGGAGATTTGGATTATATGGCAATTACAACTCTCTCGAAGGAGTCGCGGGAAAAGTTGACTAAAATCAGGCCGCTGACTGTTGGCCAAGCTGCGAGAATTGGTGGGGTTAATCCGGCTGATGTTAATGCTTTGTTGATTTTTTTGGAAGTACGCAACCGTCAGCAGCCGGCTGCTGTGGGAAATTGAATTAATAAAACCCAAAAATTGCTCGGCTTTGTCTTAATTGTTGGTTAAATTGTACGCAATTTAGGCAGGGAAACGGCGCTGGGTTCTTTTCTTGAGCGTGCAAGCGTCCCCGATCGCGTATTGTACTCGCGATCGGGGACAGCACTATAAATGCACAACTGAGATGCTCCCAGGAGGTTTTATTGGCGAGTTGAATTTAATCCATCTACCCGAAGCAGAAACAAGTGGTTAGATATGGTAAAATATGACCGATCTTGATTAAGCTAATACACCAAAATTGGTCATGAACTATGATGAGATCGCTGGCTTGTGTCAGCAGCTTGGATACAGGGAGAAGTTGCGTTTAGCTCAAATGCTGATCCAGCTAGCCAGAAAAGAAGAGGAAAGTCAAAACCCCCAACATCGAATTGCAGGGAATTGGAAAGAATCCTCACCAAGTCAAAATAACTCTGATATAATTCAATATGTTTTTGAAAGGATTATCAAGTTAAAGCCAACCAGAAGAAGTACCCTTCAGAATTCTATCGATGCTATGTTTCAGTTTCAAGGTGGTATTTCTGAGGTTGAACAAGAAAGAATTATCGTGGAACTTCAACAGTTACAATACATACGCATTGATGAAAATAATAAAGTGACGTATTTAAAGAAAAATCCGTGACTGTTTGACGATCGAAAACTGAATAACTTAACCACTTCCTACACTCCTCTCTCGTGTAAGTGGCCAGATAGAAGGAGGTAAAGCCTCTGGCTCTGCATTACCAGGCAGAGTCTGGTAATATAAATTCTGGTTGCACTCCTGGTGATGTTAACTGTTAACAGTCAACAGTCAACAGTCAACAGTCAACGCCTGAATTTACTATTCCGATGAAGAGAGGATTTGATATAGCGAGCAATCAAGATTCGTGACAGCCGGAAAAATTCGTGAAAAACCCGGTTCCTTGGGTTTTCGCCTCGCGCGGCGCAGTCAGAAACCGGGTTTTTTGTTAGCATCGGGAGGAACGATCGCCCCGACACAGGAAAACACTATCAATCTACTTTAAAAGCGGATAATACAGTTCTCCTGTTGAGTTGATATAACCCGCGCGATCGCCCGCCAAATTTCCGGTTCCCATAAATACATCAACTCTCCCCGCGCCTTTAATTGCACCGCCGGTATCCTGATCCAAAACATACCGATTCACGGCATTTTGTTCGAGTTTTCCCGCCGCATTGGGATAAGGCAATTTGGTGCTAATTAATGCTAGCGCGCCGGGGGGCATTAAAGCTTTATCTGTGGCGATCGACCTTTCGGCAGTTACCGGCACTCCGATGCTGCCCGTCGGCAGTGCTCCGTTAGTGTCCCGGAAGAACACAAAGCTTTGATTTTTCGGCAAATACTTGTCCATCTCTGCCGGAAAACTGGTGAAATATGCGGTTAGTTTCGGCAATGTTAACTCCTCTAAAGTAAACTTGCCGTCCTTAACTAATTCTCGCCCTACTCCTGTATAATTGCGACTGGTTTTACCTGCGAAACCGACTGTCATCTCGCCGCCTTCTGCTAGCTGCAATCTTGCGGAACCTTGGACTTGCACGAGAAATGCTTGGAATCGATCGCGCAACCAAACTAATTCTAATCCGCGCAGCAATCCTTTGCTTCCCTGCAAAGCATCTGCACCTTCCAATTCCAATCTAGTCGGGTGAGGTTTCGACCAAGAACCGAGGTTTGGCGGCACTCGGTACAGGGGATAACGGTATTCGGAATTAGGCGTGCGAGATGCTGCATAAGTCGGCTCGAAATAACCGGTAAATGCCACTGTTCCTTTGCCGTCTTTGCCGATCGATTTGTAAAAAACAAATTCTCGCTTGACAGATTCTTGGAGTTGTGCGGGTGTAGTGGAACTGACTACTAATTGGCGGAATCGATCGAGGGAACGGCGGACTCGATCGCGCGTAATTCCCGAAACTGGATAGCGGCTGTAAGCACTTGCAGCGGCTGATGTATTGAGATAGCGGAGGCTGTTGTCGATCGACTTTAACAGCAATTGGCGATCGCCCGGTTGGCCATTTTCGCCCCAGATTTGGGTGTCAAGCCCGATCGACTCCAACTCGGTCGCCTGCAATTGATTTATACTAACTGGTTGCAGCGACGGAACTGCAACGGCGGGCACCGAAAAAGCGATCGCCAAAATACAACACGCGATCGTCAATAATTGATAGCGAACAATCTTGATCAATTTCCAATTTTCCCCAATCATTTAATAATTTTGCTTATTCCTCGTATCGTTCGATACTAGAACTAAATAGCGGTTCTACCCGAATTCCGAGAATGCTGCTAGGCCGAATTACCATGTATTCGCCTTGAATATTTTTGATCGGGACATTGACAAATTCTGACGAATCTTGTTTGGGAACCAGAGTTTTATACCACTGTTGAAAATCTTGCAGGGTTGCAAAACGGATTTCTTCGCGGTGGCCGCCCTCAAGCAGCAGGTGCACTGAATATTCGCTAGGAGTTCTAGGCATATCTGTGTTTGAGATTTTGGATTTCAAGCTTTGGGAACGATTTTATATTTTACCTCTTACTCGGCGCATTCCCCGATCTAAGCAGATTCGATGGAGCCAGAGGAGAGGGCTGGCGGCGGCTTCGGGCCTTCGGTTGCGCGGTACAAGTCGCGGGCGAGGGTAGAGAGATGGCAAACTGGTAGGGTGCGCGCCCGCATACCGATTGACTGTGTACCCGGAGAGTGATAGCGGTGCGCCCGCACACCCTACTAGCATCGGTGAAATTTGTAGGCTGCGCCGATTAAGGTATCAGCAAAATTTAATAATTCAGGACGCATTGCACACCAAAACCTGGTTTCTGACTAGCCCTGCTGGCGCAACTCGCGCGATCGATCTCGCACCAGAAACCGATTGTGTATTTTAGAACACGATTCGACCGCAACACTTAAAATAGTCTGGATTTAGCGATCGACTGCACCATTTTCCCATCAATATTTCTCGTTAGCTGGCAGTATCTGCCAACCGCAGTCGCGAGGTTCCGCTTCCAAAATGCTGATAATGGTGCACAATTTCAAATTAACAACAAAACTTGCGCTGTTTTGAGTAAGCTTTTGGTGGAACAGCTCAAAAAGCCTGTTTCTAAGAGCGATGCAAAATATCAAATGTATCCTCAATCTCGTCCAATTACCAATTACGAACCTATGCCCCGTCGCCAAGACTTAAAAAAGATTCTTCTCATTGGTTCCGGCCCAATTGTCATTGGCCAAGCGTGCGAATTTGACTATTCGGGGACGCAAGCTTGCAAAGCTTTGCGAGAAGAAGGTTATGAAGTAGTGTTGGTGAATTCCAACCCGGCCACAATTATGACCGATCCCGAAACGGCCGATCGCATTTACATCGAACCTCTAACCCCAGCCATCCTCGAACAAATCATCGCCCAAGAAAAACCCCAAGCAATTTTACCGACAATGGGCGGTCAAACGGCGCTGAATTTAGCCGTTGCCGTCGCTAAAAATGGGGTTTTGGAAAAATACAACGTCGAGTTAATTGGTGCTAAATTGCCAGCCATTGAAATGGCAGAAGACAGGCTGTTATTTAAGGAAGCGATGGCGCGAATCGGTGTCGCAGTTTGTCCTTCGGGAATTGCCAACAATCTCGACGAAGCCAAAGCAATCGGCCACCAAATCGGTAGTTATCCGTTAATTATCCGTCCGGCTTTTACAATGGGCGGCACGGGAGGCGGCATTTCTTACAATCAAGAAGAGTTTGAAGAAATGGCCCAAGGCGGTATTGATGCGAGTCCCGTGTCGCAAATTTTGATCGAACAATCTTTGATCGGTTGGAAAGAGTACGAACTGGAAGTGATGCGGGATTTGGCAGATAATGTAGTGATTATTTGTTCGATCGAAAATCTCGACCCGATGGGCGTTCACACTGGCGATTCAATCACCGTCGCACCGGCTCAAACTCTCACCGACAAAGAATATCAGCGCCTGCGGGATGCTTCGATTAAAATTATCCGCGAAATCGGAGTTGAAACGGGCGGTTCTAACATTCAATTTGCCGTTAATCCAGTCAACGGAGATTTCATCGTCATTGAAATGAACCCCAGGGTTTCCCGTTCCTCCGCCTTGGCCTCAAAAGCCACCGGTTTCCCGATCGCCAAAATGGCGGCAAAATTAGCGGTAGGTTACACCCTAGACGAAATTTCCAACGATATTACCAAGAAAACTCCCGCGTCTTTTGAGCCGACAATTGACTACGTAGTGACGAAAATTCCCCGATTTGCTTTTGAAAAATTCCCCGGTTCGGAACCGACTCTGACAACGCAAATGAAGTCAGTGGGAGAGGTAATGGCGATCGGTCGCAGCTTCAACGAATCCTTCCAAAAAGCGCTGCGGGGACTAGAAACCGGCCGCGCAGGCTTCGGGTGCGACAAACCGGAAAAATTGCCGAGTTTGGAACAAATTCGCGCCGGATTGCGGACACCAAATCCCGATCGCATTTTTACAGTTCGCCACGCGATGATGATGGGAATGTCGGTGGAAGATATCTTTGAACTCACAGCAATCGATCCCTGGTTTTTGGATAAAATGCAGGAATTGTTGGAAGCAGAGAAGTTCTTGAAACGAACAACGCTCAAGCAGTTGACAAAAGAGACAATGTTTGAAGTAAAGCAGTTGGGATTTAGCGATCGCCAAATTGCTTACGCCACCAAAACATCGGAAGATCAAGTCCGCGCCTACCGCAAAGAATTGGGCGTAGTGCCGATTTACAAAACAGTCGATACCTGCGCCGCTGAATTTGAAGCATTCACACCTTATTACTATTCCACCTACGAAGCAGGAGCGGCAATTTGGGAACAGGGCGATGAAGAAAAGAAAATTTCGCCTGTCGGTCACAGTCTCGCACCGGAGTCGGAAGTTTTGCCTTCTACTAAGCGCAAAGTGATGATTTTAGGCGGCGGGCCGAACCGCATCGGACAGGGAATTGAGTTTGATTACTGTTGCTGTCACGCTGCTTATTCCCTAGGCGAGGACGGGTTTGAGACAATTATGGTCAACTCGAACCCTGAGACAGTTTCTACAGATTACGATACGAGCGATCGCCTGTATTTTGAACCGCTAACTAAAGAGGATGTTCTTAATATTATTGAGGCGGAAAATCCCGAAGGAGTAATCATTCAATTTGGCGGACAAACGCCGTTAAAATTGGCAATTCCTTTACAAAAAGCTCTTGAAAATCATCCCGACGTACAAACAAAAATCTGGGGAACTTCGCCGGATTCCATCGATACTGCTGAAGATAGGGAGCGATTTGAAAAAATTCTGCGACAGTTGGATATTCAGCAAGCCGCTAACGGTTTGGCGCGCAGTTTTGAGGATGCTTTAATGGTAGCTCAACGCATCGGTTATCCGGTGGTGGTGCGGCCTAGTTACGTGTTGGGCGGGCGAGCAATGGAAATTGTTTATTCCGATACGGAATTGGAACGTTACATGACCTACGCGGTGCTGGTAGAACCGGAGCATCCGATTTTAATTGACAAGTTCTTGGAAAATGCGATCGAGGTCGATGTAGATGCGATCGCCGATATGACCGGCAATGTCACGATCGGCGGTATTATGGAACACATCGAAGAAGCGGGAATCCACTCCGGCGACTCGGCTTGTTCCATCCCTTACCAAACCCTTTCTAAAAAAGCGGTAGAAACAATTCGCCGCCAGACTGTGGAACTAGCAAAAGCCCTGAAAGTGATCGGGTTGATGAACATTCAATTTGCTGTCCAAGGCGAAGAAGTTTTCATTTTAGAAGCTAATCCACGGGCTTCTCGCACAGTACCTTTTGTGTCAAAAGCGATCGGAGTTCCCCTAGCAAAAATCGCATCGCGAGTCATGTCGGGCCAAACTCTAGAAGCTTTAGGTTTTACTAAAGAGATCGTACCAATTCACGTTTCTGTGAAAGAGGCCGTGCTACCGTTTGCTAAGTTTCCGGGAACTGATACTTTGTTAGGGCCAGAAATGCGATCGACTGGCGAAGTCATGGGGATTGACACAGATTTTGGCAAAGCATATGCCAAAGCTCAACTCGGTGCGGGACAAGTGATGCCGTTATTCGGAGTCGTGCTGGTTTCAATGTGCGATCGCGATAAACTAGCAGTGGTACCGGTTGTGAAGGAATTCTTAGAATTAGGTTTCAAAGTAGTAGCAACTCACGGAACGCGCAAAGTTTTGCGAGAGCAAGGTTTAGATGTATATTTGGAATTGAAACTGCACGAAGGGCGGCCAAATTTGTTGGATTCGATCAAAAATGAAAAAATCCAACTAATTATCACCACACCTTCCGGCGAAGAATCCCGCGCCGACGGAACCTTTATCCGCCGCACAGCTTTGAGTTACAAAATCCCGATTATTACCACAATCGCCGGTGCCAAAGCCACAGCAGCGGGAATTCGATCGCTCAAATCCAACCCGATGAAAGTGAAAGCAATTCAAGACTATTACCCGCAAGCGTAGAGTTATTTTAGGGCGCGAAACACTGTTCGATCGTTAGGCCATCGATCTCCCTGGCGCCCCCTTCTTAAGGGGAGACAAGAAATGCTCAAATTCTCTCTGATTGAAGGGGAGATAGGAAAGGCTCAAATTCCCCCTTTTTAAGGGGGATTTAGGAGGATCGAGACTTTGCTATAAATTTAGTGTAATTATGGGCGCACCCACAAACAGCGCACTACCAAAACCTAATCTGAATGAGAATCTAAAGCACCGCTAGACACCATCAACTTCGGCCAAACCAACAAGAAAAACCCCATCCAAGCCAATAAAGGAATCGCGACTAAAACAGTTATCCAAACAGTTTTTAACACAAACCAACTACCGCCAATCAGACTCGTGCCAGTCAAAAGAATCGACCAAGGCTGACACCACCAAGGTTTGTAGTCCCAAGCACTAATAGCTTTTTTTTCAGAAACAGATTTCATATTTTCAGTAATTTTGTATAGATTGGCGATCGGGCTATCTAGAGAAAACAAATTTAAACGTTCATCACCTCTTCTGCTGTCAGCGTTAATTCAGGAAAAGTTCGCGATACAATTCGTTCGTTGCCTTTGAACGCGCTTCTTTGATAGTTGCCCTCTGCATCCAAAAGATGAACAAATATAGTTGGAACTTTGGGATTTCCCAGAAATTCCCTGCTACCAATTGCTAAGTAATCGACAATCCAATACTCAGGAATTCCGAGGCGCTGGTACTCGTCCAGTTTGTCGATATAATCGTCATCCCAATTTGTTGATGTTACCTCGACTGCCAATTGAATTGGTTCTCGCAACGCAGCATAAGCAGAACGGTTAGATCGCCATAAATCGCGATCGATGACGCTGACATCCGGTCTCCGCGCTTGTTCAACGCCGGCTTTAGTTACAGTTCTGATAGCTGTTTTGTTATTCACTACATAATTTAAGCTCAGGTTTTTGATTTGAGCGTGAAAAGAGTCAAAGATGCAGTCAGCAACATCAATATGATTTATGGTTGAAATTATTTCGACAATTTCTCCGTTCACCAGTTCGTAGAGTCCATCTTCTGGACATTCTACAAGGAATTGGTCAAAGGTTAATTTTTGCGTGACTGTTGCAATCATAAGATTTGTCCTTATTTTGCAGTAATACTATTAGTCTACATTACCACAGGCAGGAATGAATTTGTTTTTTTGACCGCAGATATCCAATTCTACAATCAAAAATATACAATCAAAAATCTCAAATCGATTCAGGTAAATGGTAAAATACGATCGCCAGCCGGCAGATTGAGTTAAATATGTCACCTACTGGCTAGGGTAGAAAGTAACAAACCTAGAAATCAAGCCACTCCAAGGTCAACCCCGAACCATGAGACTAGACGAAGCCGTTGAATTTGCCGAAAATCCAGAGCCGCGCTGTCCCTGCGTTTTGCTGCTGGACACCTCCGGCTCCATGCAAGGCGCAGCCATAGATGCCTTGAATGAGGGGCTGGAAGTTTTTAGGAATGACCTAATTAAAGACGAACTAGCTAAAAAGCGAGTCGAAGTCGCGATTATTTCCTTTGACAATAATATCAAAGTCGTGCAAGACTTCGTGACCGCCGACCAGTTCGAGACACCGCTGCTGACAGCCCAAGGACAAACCCACATGGGCGCGGGCATTCAGCTCGCACTAGATACCATTGCCGCCCGCAAATCCGAATACCGCAACAACGGCATCACTTACTACCGCCCGTGGGTATTTATGATTACCGACGGCGAACCTCAAGGCGAATCAGATGATGTTGTGGAAATAGCAGCACAGCGAATTAAAGAGGAAGAAACGAACAAGCGCGTGGCATTTTTTGCTGTCGGAGTCGAAGGTGCTAATATCTCCCGTCTCGCAGAAATTGTCGATCGCACTCCTGTAAAATTGAAAGGATTAGACTTTCGAGAGATGTTCATTTGGCTCTCGGCTAGTATGCAGAGAGTTTCTCACTCAAAAATTGACGAACAAGTAGCACTGCCGCCGCCCGGATGGGGAACTGTTTAGTTAGTTAGTTAGTTGTTAGTTGTTAGTTGTTGGTTGTTAGTTGTTGGTTGTTGGTTGTTATTAATAAGAATGGAACCTTAATAACTGTCTCTACAAAATAAACATAAACTAATAATTGATGATAGAGATTGTAAAGCAGAGACCAGAACTAAGGATTTTTCTTGATTCCTTTAGGGAATAGTTCAATCTAAGTTGTTTCTTGAGTCTCATAAGTAAAGACCAACAACCAATAACCAATAACCAATAACCAATAACCAATAACCAATAACCAATAACCAACAACCAATAACTAACAACCAATAACTGTTGACTAATGACTGTTGACTAATGACCACAGACTAATAACTAATGACTGATGACTAACGAATCTGAACTATTGAGTAATTGGCAAGTTGTAGCGGCATCCGTGACGGGTACTAGCCACGAAAAACGATCGCAGCCCTGTCAAGATGCCCACTGCTGGCGCGTCTTGGCCAACGGTGTTTTGGTAGCAGCAGTTGCTGACGGCGCGGGCTCGGCTGCACTGGCAGAAGTTGGGGCAAAAATTGCTGTAGAAGCGGTTGTCGAAATGATTTGTCAACAGGATTTGCAGCCTGAGAATGACGGTGAATGGCAGGTGTTTTTGACAGCATCGCTGCAAGTCGCGCGGGCGCAGGTGGAAGCAGAAGCGGCTGTGCGGGAAGTGCCGGCGAGGGATTTGGCTTGCACTTTAATTGCGGTTGTGGCGACACCGGAATTAATCGCAGTTGCTCAAATTGGTGATGGTGCGGCGGTTGCGGGTGACAGTGAGGGAAATGCGATCGCCCTTACTGTACCCCCCTGCGGCGAATATATCAACGAAACCATCTTTTTGGTTTCGCCAAATGCGATCGAAACAGCGCAATTTCAGGTAATGCGGCAACCGCTGCGGCACTTGGCTGTGTTTTCCGACGGCTTGCAAATGCTAGCTCTCAAAATCCCCGAAGGTACGCCCCACAAGCCATTTTTTACGCCGTTGTTTCGGTTTTCGGGCGAAGCGAAAGAAGAGGAAGATGCGAAACAGCAGTTAGAGTCTTTTTTGCGATCGCCCAGAGTTTCCCAACGCACCGACGATGACTTAACATTATTGTTAGCAACTTTTTCGAGCAATGTCTAATCTGTTCAAATTTACTTTTAAAAGTTGGATAAAAAATTATGAATGCTCAAGGAATTAGTGCCAGAAACTTGTTACGAGAAACATTTGCCGCTATGGGAACTCTATACGCTCCCCTATTGATAATCTATTCTCCCAGTTTGATATTTTTTGTCGCGTTCAATAGTTTGGGTGGCCTACAAAATTCAACAGGTGTTGCTTTATATACTATCTACTCGTTTGTGGTCATTCCTTTCTTGTCGGGAGCCATGATTTTCTACACTTACCGAAGTTTTGCTCGAAATCAAGTAACTGTTGGTCAAGCTTTCAATCAAGCAAGCAGAAGATTCCTGCACCTGATTTTGGTTAATATTCTGTTGGCGCTGCTGGTGTCAGCAGGCTTTATTGCATTAATAATTCCTGGAATTTATGTATCGTGTCGCTTAATATTTTCATCCTACGCTACCGTCATTGATAACTCTTCGGCGCTGGACAGTATTAGTAGCAGTTGGAATTTAACTAAAGGGCATTGGTGGTTGGTATGTCGAGCGATTTTTCTGATAACTTTTGTCGTTTTTGTGCCAACCATATTGATTTCTGGATTAATCGGTTCAATATTGGGGAATTTGCTAGCATCTCAGCTTGTGGGTCAGGTACTCGGATTGATAGCCGGAGTGTTGATAAATGTTTATGTGATTTTATTGTACAAGGCTCTGCGGAAATCGGCAGGAACTATTTAATAGACATCTCCTCAAAGAAAGTTAAAGGATGCAGGATACCTGCGCCACCAACGATTGTTGGAGATGTTTAACGATCGGCGAAAATTGGGTGCGGTTCTATAATAAAATCGAGGTGTCAACAATTCTGGTTTAATCTGTACAGTAGGTCGTCACTTGCAAGCACAAGATATTAAGGATAAGCTCAACTCCCTAATTAGCGCAGCAGATCGAATAGATCCGAGTTTGGCGAGAAGATTGGAGGAAATCAATCGCTGGGTAAAGGATCTTAAACCCGGTTCGCTAACTGCTAAGAAATTTGTGATGGCTTTTTTGCTGCAGCTTATCCGAGATTCTCAGGTTTGGCTGGCGGTTCAATCTCTACCTTCGGAAATAGAAAAACAAGCGGCGTTTGAGTTAATGACTCCGGGAGAAAGGTATTGGTACGGTTATTTATTTCCTAAATGGCTGAACGAAAACGATCGCAAATTACACATCTGGAAACAAAAACTCAAGGCTGGTGAATTCGATCAGGCGGACGATATCGTGATTCGGGCGATCGCATCCCGGATTGTCGAACGCCAAGGCAGTTTTTTGTATCGCTATGTTGCCGATCTTTCTATGGCAACTGATTCGATCGTTAGCAACCGCCAACAGCAGCCCCTCTGCATTCAAGTCACTACTCTTTCTGATGAGTTTTCGGAACAAAAATATCAAAAATGGCAACAGACTCTTCAAGATTGGGGGATTGACAGAGGATTATTTTTAAGTTATGATAGAAACGATGCAAATTTCCTGAACCAGTTAGTTAACATTGCATTATATAATAGTGATAATTTGCCCCCAGGTCGTTACCTGAAGTTCCCGTAAATCTACCAAATCTGCTGCTGAGAATAGTTCGACTCCTAAAAACTCGGTGAAGAAGAAATTTTGAATTGCCTCATATATTCCACAACTCTAGACGGTCAAAATCTAAGCCTCAGTTCGCTTCTCTTGTCCGGGAAGACTGCGCCAAGATTTTTCCTCCCATTTTCTGTTTCTGGGAGGGGTATTCTGCCAGACTGCGGCTGCAGGCATAGCTGTCAATTTAATGTCAAACTTAGTATGGGTCTGCTGTTTGATTATTAGGCCTTGGATCGCCCTGGCCCCTCCAATCTATCGGGGGGACAAGAGTTTTTTATTGCGTCCCCCACTTAAGGGGGATTGAGGGGGATCGAGATTCGGTTATAAACGAAAAATACAAAGGTTTTTAAGCGATTGTTGACATCATGAAGGGCAACAGGCGATCGATACGAATGCTAAGCAACGGAAGATTTACCGCAGCAATCAATAGCGGTAAGGTTCCTAATTTGCACCCTAAGAAAGATAGAGATTTGATTGTATCGCAGTGAAATTGTTGGAAATAAAATCAAATTACATCAAAATCAATACTATGACAGTACAAGGTACAAGCACCGTTGAAAGCAACTTGCAAAAAGTCTTGGAAGAACTGGAAGCAGCCAGGAAAATGCAGGATGATTGGATGGATCGCGGGGTAGATTTTGTTGATTTGTACGTGGAAGATGCAGGCGGTGATTGGTTAGAAAAATGGGATGAATGTGAAAAAGAATTAAAGCAGATAAAAATTCAAAAGGTAGATGTTGAAGCAGTCAAAGCAGCGATCGACCTGCAGGACTTCGGGCAAACCGAACTGCTGGAAATTGCCTTGACTAGCCGCTGGCAGCTAGGCAACAAGTGCGATCGCCAAACAGGGAAAGAGATGAAGCAACAACGGCTGTCACTCCTAGGCGGAGCGATTTTTGATGCTGTTGTTACCGACTACCTGTACCGCACCTATCCCGATCTGAACTGCGATTATATAGCAACGCTAAAAAGTCGTTTAGCAGACCAAAAAAAAATTGCCGAATCAGCACAAAATTTAAAATTGAGCGAATTTGGTCGGCCTGTCGGTAACTGTAAAGAAACAGACAATGGCGAGTACAATATTTTTTTGTCTCAGACTTTTGAGGCATTGTTTGGGGCGATTTACTTAGAGTTCGATCGCAATTTTTACCGTGCGGGTAAATGGTTGATTGAACGATCGGTCGAAACAACCCTCAGCCAGCATATCGACCTAAATCAGCGGCCCGAAAGTGCGCCAGAGAACGAACTAAAACGGCGGGAAATCTTGGGTGCGGCGATTCTAGAGGCGATCGCGATCGACTATCTGTACAACCGCTTTCCCGAACGTAACAGCAGCCAGCTAACTCACTGGAAAAATCTGTTAGCCGCCAAAGAGATTTTCCCCAAAGACTTTAAGGCAAAATTAGGCAGTCATTACTTGGAATTGAACAGCAATTTCTCGCGTACCCGCGACTGGTTGGTGGATAACTTTATCAAAACCGCAGTTGACGAACTAATAGAGGAAACCGACACTCAACCAGAATATCTGATTGACAGTGCCAACCCGGAATCGCTGCCAGAATTTGTCAGCCGGATTGCAGACAAAAAGTGGAGAAATGAATTTTTGAGAGTCGCAGAAATTTTGCAACCTGCTGACGAACTTGTGCTGCTAATGCAAGAAAAAATTGACAGTATGGCAGCTAAAGATCAAACCTTGCAACAGTTGCTAATCTGGGCAAATCAGAAGTCGGTGTCAGTGGAAAATAATTTAAAGAAGGGGGAAATTCGGGCCTTTTATGTAGCCTTGGTTTGTGTCTTAGATTTGACTTTAACTCGCGTCCTCGAACCAAGTCTCGATTTTGATAAATCGAAAGTTTGCAAGTTGCGAAATTGTTTGGCAAAAGCAGGCAAAAATGTAGAATTTGCGGAGTATTTCGGGATGGGAAAACTGGAATTTGACGAGGATTTGACTGGTGTATTGGTGGGGATATTGGGGCTGAATATTGAACCGGAACTCAAACAACTGCTGCAACAATTTCAGCATCAGATGCCAGATTTGCAAAATTGGAAAACGTGGCGGAAAGAGTGCGGCAAAAGTTGGCTGGCAAAATTTAAGAGCGCGATCGGCTACAATTTAGATTTTCGCCCTCAACAAAAAACCTTGCTGAAACAGTATTACTACGCCTACAACTTGCTGGTGGAATGCCTCAACACCGATAATTGTCAGGTGACACCCGCCGTTAAACAAAAAATTGAGGATAAGATGTTATTGTCGGTAGATTTGAAGCTGATTCACGTCTAATTTGCATGGGAGGGGCGGGATGCCAATCCCATGAATCAACGGACGCTTCTGCACCACTACCGTAGGGAGCATCTCAGTTTTGCATTTATAGTGCGAGCGTCCCCGCTCGCGAGCTATAAAAGACTCGCTCTTCGGGGACGCTCGCACTGTCAAAAAAAATGCTTTTTGGAAAACTGAGATGCTCCCATACCGTAAATCTAAAATCTAAAATCTAAAATCTAAAATCGACTAATCCTCTATCCCCTAACGGAATTCTATGCAGTTGCAGCGCCAATTTAGCGGACAACTGATTGCGATCGACAGCAACAGCGCGATCGCCAGCGGCGGTGAAGGTCGCATCTACCCGATCGCCCAAGATCCATCCCTAGTAGCAAAAATCTACCACAAACCGACAGACGAAGACGGCGACAAACTCACAGTCATGTTCAGTATGCCGCCGGATGCGCCGATCGCCGAACCGGGACACGCCTCAATAGCTTGGCCAGTCGATTTGCTGCATACTGTGGGCGGGCGCGAAAAAATCGTCGGTTTTGTGATGCCGCGCGTCAAGAAAGTGATGCCAATACACACTTTCTACACTCCCAAAACCAGGCGCGAACAAAAGCCGCTATTTAGCTATCTTTACCTCCACCGAACTGCCCGAAATCTCGCCTCGGCGGTAAACGCCCTCCACGTCAGGGGTTACGTCATCGGCGACGTGAACGAGTCGAACATTTTGGTGACGGATACGGCTTTGGTAACGCTGGTAGACACCGATTCGTTTCAAGTGCGCGATCCTTATACGGGTTACGTTTATCGGTGTCCCGTGGGGAAGCCGGAGTTTACGCCGCCGGAATTGCAGGGACAGACTTTTCGGGATATTGATCGATCCCCAGAGCACGATTTGTTCGGTTTAGCGGTGCTAATTTTTCAATTGCTGATGGAAGGTACGCACCCGTTTTCGGGGGTTTATCTCGGTAGCGACGAACCGCCGCCTTTGGAAGCGAGAATTCGATCGGGCCATTTCCCCAACGGTACCAAACGGATACCCTACCGCCCGATGCCTGCAGCGCCGCCCTTCGATATGCTGCCGCCCAGGCTGCGGCAGATGTTTATCCGCTGTTTTGAGGAAGGACACCTCAATCCGGCGGCACGCCCGGATGCAAAAACTTGGGTGAATGCGATTCGGGAAGCGGAAGATTCTCTAATTACTTGCAGCAAAAACACTCAGCACAAATACGGAAATCATCTGAGTCGGTGTCCTTGGTGCGATCGGGCAAAACTCCTCAAAGGCCGCGATCCGTTTCCTTCGCGACAAGCAGTCAACAACGGATTGCACTTGCAGCCCGCCAAAACCAAGCGTAAAAAGCCCCAACCCACAGCGCCTGTGAGGGACACCGCACCGCGCCGTCAATACTCCTCAACGGGGCTGCCGCGCCAACTAGGCCAGTACGCAGTGCCACTGTTACCGATGCCGATGTCTTCTCGGAGTCGGACTCCTGCGGCGAGGGCTCCGGTGGGCAATTTGGAGCGTATTGTTCGGGATGCGGCTTGGGGTGGTGTTTGGGGTACTTTGTGTTTGGCGGCGGCTGCGGGGGTTTTTTCGGCTGTGGCCCAGGGCGGCGGCGCGATTTTGGGGGCGATTTTTGTCGGTTCGATTTGGGGAAGTTTTTTTGGGATGATTTGGGGGATTTTTACTTTGCCGCCGAACCAGATTTGGCGGAAGTGGGGAGGGGTTTTGGCTGTTTCT